>CALKAQ010000054.1 GCA_937983075.1 uncultured bacterium
TTTCTGTGCTGCGGCACTCGCCGAGTGCTAACCCAGGGAATCAACCACTCTGCCTATTTGAACCTCGGTGCTGTGAGCATCGCGCCTCATGAGCTGAGTGGTGACGCTCCTTGAAAGCGATGACGCACTCGGCGGTCATGTCGTGGGAACACTGTCTTCGACGTACATCCGCTGGTGACTACTTCCCTTTAGTGAAGGTTTCGAGGATGTTGCGGGAATTCTCACAGCATTCAGAAAACTCCGCATAGCGAAACAACGGCGACTACCAGTAACTCCTAACAGTCGCCATGTCCCTTAGTGAGGAGCAATAGGGCTTGGGTATCGATAAGCGAAGTCGAATCTTATATCTCTTGTTGAAGCCAGTTACGGTGACGTCTCCCACCACTCACTGACTAGCCGAAGAACCAACAGATTCTTCATCACCCACAACGAAAGATCACAAACGCTTAGTCAGCCCTTCAAATGCCTACCCCTTTTCCCTGAACGTGGACAGCGCATACGTTTGGGTCAAATCGTTCGTGGGTGATCCGATCGATAAGCGGCCTCGCTGGCGAGAAGTCGGGATCGATTTGGCGAGCAAGCACTACGACGGCAACTTTGCGGGCCCCTGCTCGCTTAAGCCGGTAGGCTGCCGACTGAACACGGGATCCTGTAACCCACGTATCGTCAATAAGGAGAACGTCTGTTTCAGGCCGTGGATCAGGGATCTCATCGAGAAGAAACCAGTCCCGATTGAATTCTCGTGACCCACGTAACGTCTCTGATATCTCTCGATTGACCTCGAGGTTGACCGTTCGCAAAGGCCTGACAATCTGCTCAAGCAGAATCTGTAAGGGGTGGACTTCACCCGGGTTCCTAGTACTTGGGACGAAAGCCACGTGAGAGAAGTGCGTGATTCCCGCGGCCTGCTTAACACAACTGATATGACGTTTACAGAACTCTCGAAACAGAATAGCGAGATTCTTACGAGCTGCCTCGCTCCTTGGTCGTTCCTTATACATCCTCAGGTCCTGGCTGTGTTGTCCAGTTGATCCGTTCCGGTAGGTAATAGGAACAACCAAGTCAGCGACAACGCCGTCGGCCTTCTGCCACGTCCTGGAGCATGGATAGCAGCAGGAGTATCTCGGATTGGTGACTACCCCTAAGCAGACTTTGCAGATGCCATGGCCGTGACGAGGTCCGGCATGTAGATAGTTGACCTGAAAAGCTAGCCGGTCAGTGATCTGGTAGCGCCGAACCTCACCAGCCAAGTTCCGACGCCTCCAACGCGGCAACGAATTCGTCGGCGGTCATCGTGGATTCTGTGAGGATGCCGTCCACGATTTCAAGTAGTTCCTCTATTCCTGAGGCCACATATACTCCGGGACGTTTGCTGTAGTCACGGGCCCACTGGTTGGCCAGGAGTTCTCGCGTGAAGATCACTGGCCGCCCATGGTTGAGAGCATATCGTGTTTGGATGCGCGCACCACTGTGCTCTCCGGCCTCCACAACAACGGTGGCGGCTGCATACCCGCTCATCACCGCATTGCGCATCGGGAAGTTCTTCCGTGTGGGAGGCATGTCGGGGAGAAATTGGCTAAGCACCATTCCCCGATCGGCGATTTCATCCTGGAGCTTCTGGTTCTCCCGTGGGTAGTAATGGTTGATTCCAGTCCCAATCACGGCGACAGTCCGGCCACCCGCACGGAGAGCAGCGGTATGCGCTGCGGTGTCGATTCCCGCTGCAAGGCCGCTGACCACCGTCACGTCCCGCTCAGAGAGTACGGTAGCGATGTTGCTTGCGATTTCCCGGGCACGTGGAGACGCTCTGCGTGACCCTACGACAGCAATGGCGCGACGATCGTTAGTGACCGTGCCTTTGGTGAAGACTACTGGGGGCATTTCGTGGATCTCGCGGAGCGATGCAGGATAGTGCTCCTCCCAGAATGCATGGACACCGACCCCATGAGATATACACCAGTCCAGGAGTGCCCGAGCCTCAGTCATTGCCCCTGTCAGCGGGCTCTTTTCGATGTCAAAGAGTGCGTCACCCGATCCGAATGCCTTCTCTAGGACTGTCCAAACGCTGCCTGCATCAAGGATGTCCTGAACGACCTTTGCCCATTTAGTACGCCCGCTCAGCAGCAGAGCAAGCAAGGCGACCCGCTCCTCGCTCTGCATAGCTCTCAGGCCAGAGCGCCTCTGTTGAGGATCGATGTCTGCCACGGAACCGCCCTCTCCTGCCTGCTTACTCCCCCAGCGTCCCTCAGGCTGGTCATCCTGTATACCGCAGGTATACAGACCGGACCGCATCCCGTACACCGCAGGCATACAGACTAGATAGAACACATGTTCGCATCATGGTGCAACATCATGGACTCTGTTGAGCTACAAAGTGTTGCCCTACCCGCGTCCATGTGCTGTTGGCCCGCCGTCCCCGGTTCTATCCTCCCAATGCCGATAGGTGTCCTCGGTGGCAGGACAGTGCGAGCAGGTTGAGGGCTCCACCGTCGTCACGACGGTGGAGCCCTCAACCTGCTTCTCACATCGCCCGGTGGGCAGCGATGCTTGGCCTTTGTGGGAACGCCCCTCACAGCAGAACGAGGAACCCCAGTCTGATCAGGCCGAATGGGTACCGACCAAAAGTCTCTAAACAAAGACTTATCAACCGACCAGGCCCGGCACCGTGCCCGCAGCACCGGCGAGGGTTGCGAGGAGC
>CALKAQ010000055.1 GCA_937983075.1 uncultured bacterium
AATTGGATCGCTTCTATGGGCAGGATGTGACGGCGAGCCAAATTCTGATGATGTTGCCCTTTTTCTCGATAAATCTCCAACAGCTGTCGATTATGCCGCATCATAACGCGTGACAAAGGTGCGACACTAAACAGGACACGCCGCAACATGTCCATGTCCCGCCCCCGCGGAATGCGACCTCGCTCCATCCAATCTTCGAGAATCCGTTGGAATGTTCGAGGAATAATTCCGCGATGAAGATACTCCCATAAGAACAGATCATACTCTTTGGCACTGCGAACGCTGTAACGCAAAAAAGTCCAATCCGACTCTGATAGTGTTTCGCCCTTCACCAAGGCACTGAGTCTGTCGTAATAGTCCAACGTAAGGCGAGGGGAATATTGGAACGGGCCTACTCGGTTCGTCAAGGCGATAAGGTCACATACTTCCACCGGATGAAGCTGCATCGGTGTGGCCGTTGCAAGCCATAAGCTGCGTGTGGATGGTCGGACAAAGTCTCGAATGTTTTTGTACAACTCAACATATTCAGGGTGAGCCTCTGTTCCCTGGGTTGCATTGCTGCGGCGAGCCGCATGGGCTTCATCGACCAGCACAATGTCGAAAGGCTCTGCAAACTCTAACGCCTTCGCTCGTTCTTTACGGGCAAGCAACCCTGTAGAAAGAATCACCAGGTTCGGAGCAAACAATGATGATGAAGACACTTGCTTGGGATTCGGAAGCAAATAGTCGTGTCTTATCTCTGGCGAGGCGGTGGCTTTTCCAAAGGGCAGAAGAACCTTTGACGCCATTTGGCGCAGCCATTGTTCGGTCAAACTAGCTGGAGCAGCTATCAATATTCGTTTTACAATACCCGACAGGTAAAGACAACGAAATGCTAACCCGGCTTCAATGGTTTTACCTAAACCGACTTCGTCACATAATAGGTAGGAATAGGGCCATGTTTCCACTAACCGTCGAACGACCACTTCCTGATGCGGCCACGGATCCACTGGGGCAGTGCTCAACCCTACCCATCGCCCACCTGGCATGTGAGGAGCATCCCGCAAGACTGCAAAACGCAGTCGCTCCATAATCGATGGTTCAAGACCGATAGCTAAGGCGGGCCGCGTACCGTCAATTTCCTGCGGTACGGTGACTCCTTCTCCTATCTTGATCAGCCGCTGCCGTACGGCATCCGGCAGTTTCATTACCGCTAAATGGGGGACTTCCCCTCTCCACATCCGTTCAAAATCTCTCTCGGCCCGGTCAATGTCCTCGGAATACATCTCCCCGTGCCAGTCAAAATGGAGGCTCAAATTTTCAGAGTTATGAAGGAGTGCTGTCCTAGATTCATTCAAAGATCCTGCCCCATGTATTCTATTGCCTTCTGCGTCGGTCATGACGAACCATTTTTCATGAAAGTAACCATCCGCGTCCGAATCGAAGGGTATAGGTTCCCCCGTCTTTGCGTGCACTCGCAACGCGACCCTAACCTCTAAATAATCGTTCGCAACCATCCATGCGAGAAGAGTGACCCCCCGGTGAACATCCGCGGGCCACTCTTCCTCTCGACTGATTTCATCATTCAATTCCTTGGCCAGCCGCTGTTTATCGCCCTCCAGAATGGCTTTGACATCTTCAGGCTCAAGATCAGCACCCACGATTAGGCGCATTTTACCTTTTCTCCCGACGAAACTTGAAAAACCTTGGGAAGCTGCTGCAAGAGATGACGCTCGAAAATACCCCGCCACGCGGTCGTATTTCACAGCCAACTGGAGAGCGGGAATATAAAAGTCATGTAGAATACTGTCCGGCTTCTCATCTTCGTTGATAGATGAGCCACGGTATGAAACTTTCCAAGTTCGCGAACGGAAACCGGATTCTACATCCTGAAGCTTCTCATGATTCGTTCGCATCTCTTGCATTACTACATCACCTGAGTCCAAACAAAAGGGCTTGTGCTTCCTTCCGGAGTGTTTGATCATTCACTTCGGCAGCCCAAACGGCCAGCAAGTCCAAAATCACTTGCGTGCGCCCACTTGCATGTTGCTCCAAATACGCTCGGGCAACGGGAATGTCCCCCTTACGATAAGCCAACAAAGTGCCCTGCAACACGTCCCACTCTGTTTGGGGATGCTCAATACGTACAGAGGCGCGCTCTTCTGGAAGGGCTAACCGCAATTTGGAACCACTCCGCACGAGCGGCGCATGGTATTTCGTCTCTTCATCGCTGCTCCGTGAACCGCGTCGGCCACTGCGTTCGGTGTTAATGCCGATCATATGATCTTGCACTGCATACCCAGCTGTCTTTCCTTCCAAGCTGATGCCTAACGAGCGCGACAAGTTCAAGGCCTCATCATAGGGGAATTGGCTTAAGCCAAAAATACCAAATAAAGTAAGTACCATGGCAGCTTCAGATTTCAAGTCACCGACTTTAAGGCGACCGTTTGTAATGCGCTCCATTTGATATTGAGCCACAACCGCACTGGCTTCGTTCATCGCCCGTACCGGGCTGACCATTTCGTCACCGTCATATACAGGCCAGTTTTCTGAAAGAACTCGCAGTGCTCGGCCGTAGCTTGCGACCATTTCGTCCACGGGATTGAGATTGAGAGGCTCAAACTCTTTTAAGCCCTGCCGAACCGCTTCACGGACTCGTTGCGCAACCCCGGTTCCGCCAAACCCAGACCACGTTGCAGGTGCTCGGTTGCTGTTATCACGCTTGCGGCATGTGAGGAAGATGGAGCTGGCAGCAGAGGCCATGTCTTTTTGATGAATCGAAGAAGCGGCCTCTGACTCTACGGGCATTGAAGATGTGATAGTCCAACCACTTTCGATGAGGGAACGTGTTAAAGCCTCCCAAGCTTCTTGAGTCTTATGGGTAAACATAACCGTCATAACGCCGTCATCTTTTAGAACTCGAGAACACTCTGCAAAAATCTCCCTCATCATTCTTTCGTACGTTTTAGACGCTTCCGAGTTGGATCCATCACGCGCGGGATTTGCGACGGCTTCGTCTTGCTTATTTGTTAATCTTCTTAGGAAAAACTCGGGATACAGATCACTGAGCGTTCGTCTCTGCCATACATAAAAGTAATCAGAGAGCTCGGCGTATTGTACGTTATTGTAGTAAGGCGGATCCATGCAAATAAGATCAACGGAACCTGTGGGAAGATCTAAACTAGCAGCGGTACCACAGCGAATTTTTACTGGTGATTGTTCTCCATTAACATTCTTTTCGCGTAAAGGTGCGAGTAGTTCGGCAATACCGCTATGCATTGACCCAAAATGGTAATGCCAAAAAACTTCCGCACTTCATTTGGGGGTTATTCCCATAATCCCCGTGACACCTTGGGTGTAGATGCGCGTGATGAACAAAGCCAAATTCCGTGGCGACTCCACCGTGCCGGTTTCCACCCAATGCTGAATGACGCCGAGGTGCGCTCGGGCTAAAAATGCCGCCAGATAATCCCACGGCACGCCGGCCGGAGGCTGAATGCCCAACTCTCGTAGCCGTCCGGACATGCGCTGCTGCAGCTTATCGTTCAGTTTATTGACAAAGACGGGATCGCCTTTCGGTCCCATCATGAGCCGAAAAAAGCGGGCATGATCACGAATGTACTCCAGGGTTCTGACGAATCCGGGATACGGCTCCCCCATCGCCTCATAGCGCAGCATATCTCGTGCGTCAATGGTAGCCACAATGTCGTGGAAGCCGGCCAGCACGTCGTCCGTGTATTGCTCGAGCAGATCGTACACGTCGCGGTAGTGTAGGTAAAAGGTGCCGCGATTCAAGTCGGCCCGTTCGCACAGCTCCTTGACTGTGACACGATCCAACCCTTTTTCCTCGATCAAATCCAGCAGCGCCTCGCGCAACGCCCGACGCGTCTTCATAACACGCCGATCCTCTTTTTGCTTCACAGCATGACTCCTTTCTGGCTCTCCTCTTCGTTGAAATTCGTCGCTTAGCGAGGCGACATAATACTTCATTCTGTCGATTAAGCGACACCTATTTCCACATTAATCATTGCCGCTGCTTGATCGGCACGTATAATGTACTTGTTGATCGTTAATCAACATGATGTTGATTTTACATTGCGGTAAGTTTTCCCTGCTACGCTTGTTGACCTGTTGCGGCACGAGCGGCTCGCTAGAAGTTCGAGGATGAAAGGAGTTTGGGCGTGGGTAAGGCGATTCCATCGAAAAATCAGGCTTGGCTCTACGTGTTGGCCGCGGGCGGGCTGGAAATCGTATGGGCGTCTGGCATGAAGTACGGTTTGCCCGCGTTCGTCATCATTATTTCATTGCTCGTGACGTTTGACTTGCTGGTCGACGCGGCGAAAGCGCTGCCAATCGGTACAGCGTACGCAGTCTTTACAGCCATCGGCACCGTCGGCACCGTCATCGTCGAAGCGATCATCTCAGGCAGCGTCAATTTGGCGAAGGTGCTTCTGATCGGTTTGCTGCTCCTGTTTATCGTCGGCTTGAAAGCAAGCAGTGAGGAGGATTAAGTCCCATGGAGTGGATGGTGCTGATTTTGGCGGGTATGTTCGAAGTCGTGGGCAGCCTGGGTATCAAGCTTGCGGCCCGCAAGGACAATTTCATCAACAACGTCATCCTGATCGGCGGGTTTGTGATTAGTTTATCGTTGTTGACATACGCAATGGAAACCATCTCGCTGTCGACGGCATATGCCGTCTGGACCGGCATTGGCACCGTCGGCACGGCACTGATCGGCATTCTCTTCTACCGGGAGTCCCGCAGTCCATGGCGACTCGCTTGCATCGGCGGCGTGCTCTTCTGCGTTTTGGCGCTGCGCATGGTGGAGTAGCGGTGAATCCGCTGCTTCGCCTATAAAATAGAATCGACTCAAAAGAATGCACTGACATATTGAATTCAACCGCAAAGTGCCCGTCTCCACGGGCACTTTGGGCTTTATAGATAAAGCAAACGTCAGTGTCTTCAATGTGCGTAGGTCCTCCGGCTTGAGATAGTCAAGGCAAGTGAGTGGTTTGACTACCTCCATTCGGTCCGGTATAATGCCCGAACATGAGCTTCATCTACGTGGAAAGCTTGTTGGATGGCTATGTTCGCCGGCAGTCATTCAACTTTTGAAGTTCGTCCTCACCGAGCTCGCACGGAAGCTTGCATGTGTAAACCAAGAAGGCGACATAATCAACCGCACGCGGATCCCCATCAGTTGCAAAGGCCGTTTCTATGCCTAAATCATCCGCTAAACTCCAGGCACATTTCAGCAAGAAAGGGTGCAAACAACTACGTAATTTGACAAAGGTCGACATAATAATGAAATTGTTCAAGGTATCTTTCGTCCGTACTCACGGCATCCTCAAGCAAGATGTCTTCTTCGGCCGACCTCTGTTCATCTTTGCCCAAACGGTTCTTTGCATCCACCAGATACCGGCGTATAAAAGCGTCGGTGTACTCGAAATAGCGTTGGATCGTCTCAAGTCGTGATTCA
>CALKAQ010000056.1 GCA_937983075.1 uncultured bacterium
CAGTTGAAAAGGCCTTCGCCAGCTGATCCCACACGGAGTGAAGCAGAACTGTATAAAAGCAAAACGTCAGTGTGAATGTGGCTGCCCGCCGAGTGGGGAACGATGCGTAGCCTCAAGCTTATCCGGTCTGGTATGATACAACAAAGCAAGCTTGAAGCGAGAAGCAGGAGGATTCCGTGCAAACCAAAGACATCATCCGCCAGCGAGTATATCAGCGGCTTCAAGAAGCGAGAGCCGCTCGCTTTCCATTTCCCATCGAAGGACGCATTCCCAACTTCAAAGGAGCCGAAAAAGCCGCGGCGATGCTCGATCACATCGCCGTCTATCGAAACGCCAAAACCGTCAAAGTAGGACCTGACTCCCCACTTCTTCCCGCCCGGGCCAAAGTGCTGCAAGACGGCAAAGATTTGCTGATGCCCGCACCGCGCCTGCGGGGAGGTTTCGTCAGACTACGTCCGGAAAACATTCCGCCCGGCGAAATTCGTCGAGCGGTCAGTTTGAAACATTACAGCAGCTATGGTGAGGAAATTGCGCTTGAGACCATGCCGCCGGTCAATTTGGTGATAGCCGGCTCGGTCGCCGTCACCTTGCGGGGAGCCCGCGCAGGCAAAGGCGAAGGCTACAGCGACTTGGAATACGGAATACTGCGTGACCTCGGCCAGGCTGACATTCCAACCGCAACGTTGGTGCATCCGCTGCAGGTCGTTCGACTTCCGGACGAGGAATTTCCTATGGAAGAATACGACCTGCCCATCGACTTCATCGTAACGCCGGAAGAAGTCATTGAAACAAACACGCCGTATCCGAAGCCGCAAGGCATCGACTGGGAGCGTCTGGACGACAGCCGCATCGAAGCGATGCCCGTATTGCAGCAACTTCGCCTTTTACAGTGGGACAGGCTGACCGTCCCGGACCTGATTCGCCCTGGACTCAAAGTGCTTTTCGTCGGATTGAACCCGGGCCGCTGGACCGCGGCTCGCAACCATCACTTTGCCGGCCCCGGCAATCACTTTTGGAAACTGCTTTACGCCGCAGGCTTCACTCCCCGGCTGTTTTCACCGGAAGAAGACGCCAAACTTTTGCCCTTGGGCCTGGGAATTACCAACATCGTGGCCCGAGCGACACGAGGAGAAAGCGATTTAACCTGGGAGGAGCTTCAGAAGGGCGGCGAAGCGCTCCGCCTAAAAGTGGCTCAATATCGTCCCAAAGTGGTTGCTCTCTTAGGGCGCCAAGTATATCGCGCCTACGCCGGTCTGTCACGTTCCGCAACATTCGCCTGGGGTCTCCAGCCAAAAGAAACGGTGCCCGGAGTACGGGAATTTGCCGCGCCAAATCCGTCCCCCCGAAGCACCATCCCCTTCACCGAGAAGCTGCAACTCTTTCAACAAATACGCGAAGAAGGGTGCCGATAAGAGCCAGGCTCACGACTTTGCATGCCAACCTGACTGCGTCCATCGACACCCTCCGGTCTATTCCGGACTGCCGACCGGCAGCGGGATGCTCTTCACCTGTCGTCCTCGCTGCCGAGTCGACGCATTCGCCTCAACCTATTGACGTGCGACGAGCTCGACAACTCTCGCCAACTGCTGGCGATGATCCGCCATCACTTCAACCAACGAGATGTCGTCGAACGCAACCGCCCCCGTCGACAAGCCCCAACCGCCCAACGACAAGTTGAGCGTCATCGTCGTGAAGTTTCCGCTGTTGAAAGTCGTCTCGAAATAAGTCCAGCCGTGTGTACCGGTGTAGGCTTGCGTGCGTCCTCCATTTTCACCCGAGTAATCTTGGGTTTCATGCATGTGGAGGAAAACGCCCAGACCGTTGATGTTCTGAACGTCGCCGGCTTGGAACCAGCCGCTCAGTCGGTACATCCGGTGGGGCTTGACCTGAACCTGCGTGCTCCATCCGGCGTCAGCACCCGTCTCAGAGTAAATGAGCACCGCGTGTCCGACCTCACGTCCTGCCCCTTCCAAAACAGTGAACTGAGCCGAACCGCCCCAGACTTGCGTAAACCAACCGACCGGCTGTCCGTTGGCGTCCAACTCGGTGAACGACGGATTGGTCACCAAGTTCTCGCCGACCGTCACATCCTGAGGCGCTCCGTCGAGGCTGATTCCAGCCATTTCGGCGGCCTTCAAAAAGCCCGCCTGATGCTGCGCAGCTGCGATGATGCCTGCCTCACGAATCCAGCGATCCTCTACGTTCTCAGCTCGATCGAGCATAGCGAAGATGGCCGCACCGGCTTCCTCCGAGCTCGGTTGATCAGCCAAGGCCAACAGAGCCTTCTGGCGGACGAACGGATCGGGATCGTTCAACACATCCGCAGCAAGAATGGCATCGCGCACCGCCTCGCTCACCGGAAGTACCTGCAACGCATTTTCTCGTACGCCGGCCGACGGATGTCGCAGCGCACCGATGACCGCCTCCAAAACTTCCGGATGCGAGCTGTCTACGACACCGAGGCCGTGCAGCGTCCACAAAGCATGAATGACGCCTACATCCAAACCAATGGCATCCAGCTCGATCCGCTCGAGTAGCTCAATCAGAGCCGGAACGACGTCGAGTTCACCGCGTTCAACGAGCAGACGCTGAGCCTGCAAACGCCAGAACTGGTTTTCATGTGCGAGCGTCGTAACCAATCCGGCAGGATCGTCTTTGGAAAGCTGCGGATAGTCGTATGGTTCAGCTTCATCCCAGACGATGCGGTATACGCGGCCGTGGTACTTGTCTCGCAAGTCCGTCAAGTACGCATTGCCAGGCCCGATTGCGTATGCGTTGCCTTGCGGCGGCAGGTTGTGCAGAAGAACATAATTGTACCAGTCGAGTACCCACACCGCTCCATCCGGACCGACTTCCGCCATGATCGGCGCAACCCATTCGTCATCGCTGACCAGCAAGTTGTGTGGATTGTACGACTTGTATCCCGCACCATCCGGCTCGAGGAAGAACGTACCGATCAGATACGCCGTCGGATCCATGACGAAAGCGGCGCGATTCCAGTACTCCTCGGGAAACGACCGCGCCGTGTAAACCGCGTGTCCCGTGGCAGAAGTATAGGCGTTGTACCAATCGCCCTGCGTGAAGTTATGCGTGATGGGCAGCAGCCGAGTGCGATCCGCAATACCCGGCAAGAAACTGGCGGACAACCCCATCACCTTGTCGTAATACCGCTCCGGGATGCCCAAATACGCGCTCGGCATGTTGTTCGCATTGGACGTGAACACTCGTCCTTCTTCCGTAAAGCCCAAGCCCCAGGTGTTGTTGTTTTGCGTACCCATGAATTCCAATTCCGATCCGTCCGGACGGAAGCGATAAACACCCATGCGAAGGGAATGATGTTCATCACCGACGACACCGTTGAAACCGGCATAGCCGACCGTACCCCAGATCCAGTTGTCGAGCCCGTAGCGCAAGTTGCTCGGCCCTGCATGCGTGTCCCACTTCGCCCATCCGGTGAACAGCACCTCACGCACGTCAGCACGTCCGTCTCCGTCCGTATCGCGCAAATAAACGGTATCCGGCGCTTCATGGACGATGACGCCGTCGCCGTAAACGACGAGACCCGTTGGTATGTTCAATCCATCAGCGAAAACGGTGAACGTATCGGCCCGTCCGTCGCCATCCGTATCTTCGAGAATGACAATGCGGTCGTTTCCTTGGCCCGATGGCACGATATGGTTCGGGTAGTCAACGCTTTCGGCGATCCACAGACGCCCTTTTTCGTCCCAAGTCATTGCAATGGGTTTGGCGATGTTCGGCTCCGAAGCGAACAGCTCCATGCTAAAGCCGCCCGGCAAAATGGTGCGCTGCATCGAAACTTCCGGAGGAAGCGGAACCTGCACTTTGCTTCCCCGTCCGGGCTGGAACACAGGCGCCATCACGTCGACATAAAAGAAGGGGTTGCTGATCTCACGCTCCGCCATGACTGCTGCTACATCTTGACCGGCAGCCCAGCGGATGCCCCGCTCCAACAAATCGTGGAAACCCGGATTCGAAAAGGTGCGCTGGTCGTGTCCCCAAGCCGTATAGAACACCCGGCCGTCGCCGTGGGTGCGAACCCATGTCCACGGTTCGTTCTCGCGATATGACAAAACGGTGCGATTGACTTCATTGTGACGCTGGTGGACATAAGTTTCGTCCCAGCTGGAAAACGGCTCGTAGCCTTGCATGATCGGATGGTCAGGTTCCGCGATCCTTTCAGAAAAAACGCCGCTGCCGTGCGACAAAAATTGACCTCCGATCAGCTCAATGTAAGCGCTGGAGTTCCCAAACATTCCAGAGGCAGAGTGAACCGCCACGAGTCCGCCTCCGTCTTCCACGTAGCTTAACAAGGCGGCTTCCTGCTCCGGAGACAAATACTCATGATTGCCGTAGATCATCAACACCGGATAGCGATCGAGGATCGCTCGATCCAAGACAGCGAGATCTTCGGTATAGACGAGTTCAATCCCGCGGTCCAACATCGCAGGCGCCAAGTCTCGCAAGCGCATCGGCGGGTCATGGCTCGGGCTGTGGCCATCGCCGAGGAACAAAACTCGCAGTCGGTGGTCCGCTCCGGCGGAAGCATCCCCTTCCGCTGCGAAAACCGCAGCGCCGAAACCGCCAAAAACCAAAACTAATGCGATGAGCCAAAAAAATCTGCGAAGAGGCATTCGCACCATTGCAACCTCCACTTCACAAAAATATTGGTCACGCATTAGTTTTATATTGGAGATATGATTTTCCCTCTTTGAAAACCTATTTTTTATTTTCAAAACATGATACTCACTCCGTTGTCGCTGCAATGGCACGACGACTCGGATGCCGCCAAACCAACAAAAATGCGTCAACTTGATTCCAAAACGCTTCTTCACCCATGGCGTCCTCGCAAGTGTCGTATGTGTTTGGCAATCCGATGCCGTGTCCGCCGACGGTGATCAAACCGGCCTCACGCATCGCGGTCACGAGCGTTGCAATGTGGTTGACGGCAACCGAAAGTCCCGTCCGTTCACTGATCCAGTCTGCTATCGTTGCCATGGTTGCGGACAATTCACGTTTTCCTGCGAGTTTCCGTTCATGGATCAGCTCGATAAACGCCATCACGAGAGTTTCCGTCACTCGATCAACACGATCATCGGAAACGGAATGCACGGCATTCGCCTCCCGCTGTTTCGGGTTTGATGTCTTAGAATTATCTTTCACACAACACAAGACCTGCCTGTGCCGCACCATGCCGATACAAGTTTTCGTACCGAGTCTTACCTGACCGAATGGGCAGGAAAGTCTCGGCTTGCAAAAGAATTGAATAACAGCAGCATAAGCGGTATAAGCGGCGCAGAAGGAAGCGAGCCTGACGTTGAACCCCCATTTTGAATCGAAGATGCAGCCAGTCCCTGGGGGGCCAGAGCCCGATATCGATGGCGACATTATGAGCGAAGACTGGGAGCAGGCGGAAAACGGCGTTGAAGAACCGCCGGACGACGACCAGCTCACTGAATCGCCCCGGCAACCGTTTCATCCGTGGTTGCGCGGCATCATCGCACTTTTGGTTTTGTTGGGTTTTCTTTTCCTCAGTTTCAGTGACGGTTTGCGGCTCCTGACGTCGCCCTCACTCGACTTCCTTGCTCAGTCCCGTGAACTCATACAAGATCCCTATGTACGAGAACTTCAAAAACCGGTTGTATTCATTCGCAGCTACGGACTAGGCTTTGATCAGGGCATCCGTCAAGGAACGGGATTCAACATTCATGAGAACGGGCTAGTGGTGACGAATCGACATCTTGTCGAAGGAGCTTCGTTCCTCAGCGTACATTTTCGCGACCACGGAGTCTTCTACGCCACCGAATGGTTCATGCACCCCTATGCGGACTTGGCTGTTATCCAACTTGAAGGCGAGAATCTCCCGACGGCTTCGCTCCTGACAGGCGGGCTTCCCCGCGTAGGATCGCAAGTGCTGGTCATCGGCAATCCGCTCGGCTTCGTTCGCACCGTCACGCAGGGGACGATTCAATCGTACGGGCGGATTGTCGGATACAACGACGGCGTCGTTCCAGTGATGGTAGTCGACGCAACCGTGCACTCCGGCAGCAGCGGCAGCCCGGTGTTCGACCGCCAAGGGCGGGTGGTCGGCATCATCTTCGCCCAAATCCCGGCGCAGGCATCGGAACCCATCCGCGGCCTCGCCGTCCCTGTCAGCACGTTGCTACAACTGCTTGTAGAAAGAGGTTGAGTGTTACCCATGCGTCACATCACAGGCGTGAGTATTCGGCTGCGAATCATCTTTTTTGCACTGTTGTCCATCGGCATGCTCGGGTCGATGGGCACTGATGTAACGTTTGCTCATGCCTTGCTGAACGATTCCGTCCCCGAAGCCGGAGCGACCGTGCCCTCCACCCCCGCTACGGTGACGTTGTACTTTACAGAACCGCTGGTCGCGGATTCCATCGAGATGACCGTCTACCTCAACGGTGAACCTCTGGAAGACCTTCCCGCTCCTTGGGTATCCGATCAGCAGCGGCACGTTCTCGTGCAACCCTTTTCCGAGGATTACGGTCCCGGTGAGTATCGTCTGGAGTGGATCGCAACTTCTTTGTTCGACGGCCATCGCGTCCCGGGAAGCATGACGTTCTTTGTCGGACATCCTGGAACGGCGGTCAGTGCGGACGTTGCGCAACAAACGACTCCTACGCTCCGCAAAGATGACATTCCTCTCGTAGTCGTCAGCTGGACGGCTTATCTTTCACTTCTTTTTTTCGTCGGTATGAATTTGCTCGCATGGCGCTTGGCAGCCCGACTCGCCAGCGTCGATTCAATCCGTCTGACCTTCGGCAACGCAGATTTTTTGGCCATTCTCCAACGATATGGCCGTTGGGCCGGGACGATCAGCCTGGTCATTGGAACAACCGCGTTGCTTGCCCGGCTGTCGCTGAGCGTCAGCCTATCGCGGCTCACATGGACTTCGCTCGTGCAAAACCCTTTTCAGTTGGCGACATCCGCCATGGCGTTGACAACCGGCTTGCTGATTCTGCCCTTCTTCTTGCTGCAAACCAGAGGCGACCGCCCCATTCGCTTCGCACCGCTTTGGTCCATCGTAGGAATGCTTCTCCTGATCGGCTTTCCCATCTCGGGCCACGCGGGCGGAGCCGGCGCTTTTCCGCTGAGCTCGGTCCTGTTTGACTGGGTGCATTTGCTTGCCGCTGCGACATGGGTTGGCGGTTTATTGTACTTGGTGCTGGTTGTTTTCCCTGCTAGCCGCCGGGCTGCTGCTGAAACGGTGCGCCCCGGACAGCTGCAGCGCATCGCCGCCGAACAATTTACGCTGTTGGCTGTGGCCAGTGTGCTGCTGCTCGCGACAACCGGCATTTTCTTGACCGAACAGCGCTTTGAATCGCTGCGAGAGATTCCCGAGTCATTCTACGGGCAGAGCCTCATGGTCAAAATCGGCATTTTCCTTCTCATGGGCTTCATCGCGTTCATCCACAGCCGGCTACTGCGGCCGCG
>CALKAQ010000057.1 GCA_937983075.1 uncultured bacterium
TATTTAAAGTGCTTTATACTGCATGTCGACTGACGGTTAACCGGTACCCCGCAGTATACCGGAATGGAGTTGGCCATGCATTTATCGGCTCGGTTGCTGAAGTTGGCTGCGAAGGTGCCCGACGATGCCGTAGTAGCCGACATCGGTACTGACCATGCTTTATTGCCCATATACCTGGTGTCCAGCGGCCGCTGCCCCCGGGCTATTGCGGTTGAGGTGGCTGACGGCCCGTATCAGCGGGCAAAAGAGGCAATCGAGTCCTTTGGGTTGTCCCATGCCATAGATTTGCGTTTAGGCGATGGATTAACTGTAATACGACCCGGTGAAGTAGACGTGGTCGTAATGGCTGGAATGGGCGGCAGCCAGATGATCGCCATTATGGAGAAGTCGCCACGAGTGCGGGCCAGTGTGCGCCGGTGGATACTGCAGCCCATGCGCGGTGCGGCAGAAGTTCGCCGGTACTTATATTCTCAGGGCCTGTGGATTTGTGACGAAGAGTTGGCACGCGAATCCCGTCACATTTATGAAATTATCGTGGCCGAGCCGGGTCACGAGCCCATCGCAGACGACATCGTATTTGAGGTCGGACCGAGGCTGATCGAGCGGCGTGACCCGCTTCTCCAAGAGGTAATTGCCGAAAGGATTAATATCTACCGCCGCATCTTGGTGCAGGTAGAGTCGGGCAGTACGTCGCGGGCGTTGAGCGCCCTCCAGGAGTTTCAGGATAAGATCAGGCGGTTGGGGAGGCTAGCAGAACAGCTCCAGCAGCCAGCCCAAGGCGGGAGATCCGATGAGTCATCCATTTGAGCTGCTCTTGAAACTGCAGGACATAGACGCCCGGTTGGACGAAGCCCGGCGGCGCCTTCAGGAAATTGAAGACGGGTTGCCGTTACAGCGCCACCAGCAAATGTTGCAGCAGACGACCGCACGGCTGGACCAGCTCCAACAGCAGCTACAACAACAGCAACGCCTGGCGCAACGGGAAGAAGCCGAAGCGGCGGAACTCCGCTCGGAGCGGGATCGCCTGGAGAAGCGCCTTTATGGCGGTGAAATCGCCAGCGTTAAAGAAATGGAAAAAATGGAAGCCCGCATTGCCGGGTTGGCCCAGGAAGCAGACGCCCACGAGTTGGCCGCTATCGAAGCCCTGGAGAAAGCTCAACAATTGGAACAGGCCGTGGCTGAACTGGTGGAAAAGAAGCGCTTGGCGGAGGCGGCCCTGGTCCAACGCCGGGCCGAAGTTGAGGATCACGCCGCGAAACTGCGGGCCAAGATTCAGATGCTCGACGGGCGTCGTGGTGCGGTGGTGGGCCGCCTACCCGCTGATTTGCTGCAACGATATGAATTCCACCGCCGGCGGGGCGGGGTGGTAGTTGCTCCCATCCAAGGGGACCGTTGCGGCATTTGTCGTGTCAGCTTGCCGGTGGCGCTGATCGCCCGGGCCACCCGGCGCAAGGACTTGGAGGTGTGTGAAAACTGCGGCCGACTGCTGGTGTGGATGGGCGACTAGCTGATGTCTATGAGGTAATTATTCATACCGACGGTGCCGCCCGCGGCAATCCCGGGCCGGCCGGCGCCGGTTGGGTCATCTATGGGACGGACGGCCGGGAGTTGGAGGCGGGCTCTTTGCATCTGGGTGTAGCCACCAATAACGTGGCGGAATACCGTGCTGTCATCGAGGCCTTGCAACGGGCTGCGGCGTTGGGAGCCCGTCGGGTGCTTTTGCGATCGGACAGCGAGTTGCTGGTCAATCAACTGACTAATCGTTACCAGGTCCGAAATGAGGGCCTGGTTCCTTTGTACCAGCAGGTACAGCAGTTGTCCCGTACGTTTGAACACGTTTCCTTCGCATATGTACCTCGTGCCGAAAACCGTCGCGCTGACCAGTTGGCCTCGGCTGCCGCCGCAGAAGGCGCCGCCCCCGTTGAACAGGCAGTCCCAGCGGATAATAAACCGGCCCATCTGTTGCGCCTAAGGGTACGCTATGGTGAAACGGATCAGATGGGCGTGGTCTACTACGCCAATTACTTCGATTGGTTCACGGAGGCGCGGACAGCGCTAATGCGAGACAGCGGAGTTTCCTATAAAGAACTGGAAGAGCGTCGAATTTATTTACCGGTTCGCGAGGCGAACTGTGAATATCTGCACCCCGCACGCTATGAGGACGAGCTAACGTTGTACACGGTGGTTACGCGGCTTACGCCTGTCCGTTTTGATTTCGCCTACGAAATAACAAAAGAAGGCATTGCTTCCATGTGTGCCCGCGGCTGGACCAAACACGCATTTATGGATGAGAACGGCCAGCCGTTTAATCTTCGCAAGCGTCACCCCGATATTTGGGAGCGGTTACAACGGGCAGTGGAAAAATTCATGGTGACCAGCTCCGGTTAATTTCCCGTGGCCTGTTTGGTGGTTGGTTGCGATGTCGGGTTCTCGCTCGTGGGCGCTGGTCTTTTCTTAAATGTCTTAAGTGACGGCAACACTTCTTTCAGCGACGAGTAAAGGCCGGCTGCAACCGCCAGGGAGCGAAGCCACCGGGGACCCGGTAACATAGTCGACATTACCATGGGCCGGGCAAGCCTAGCACCTACCGCCGCCAGTTGACTAACGGACCGCACAGTGGCGCGGACGTCTGCGGCGGTAGGGACGGCTATCGCACGCAACTGCTCGGTTAATTCTTGAACCCGCCGCGTGAGGTCCATTAAACGGCGACCGATTAAGACTAACATAAGCGTGCCCGTCAGCACACACAAGGCAATGATGGTCGTGCTGATGGCCAGTAAAGTCAAGCTCAAGCTTTCAGGCATAGGTCGATTTAACCGGTTTCGTCAATGGTTTCTAATTCGTCGTCGCTACCGGACAACCGGCCCCGCAATTGTGAAACCTTTTCTTCGACTTTACTCTTAACGCGGCTGCCTAGGTCTGATGCCCGGTCGCGAACTTCTTCGGTGACGTCGCTGACTTTTTCACGGATGCGCTGGCGCGTTTCCGCACCGGCAGAAGGTGCGAATAAAACTCCCAGGGCTGCACCGATTACGGCCCCGACGATGGCGCCAGCCAGAAAATCTCCCTTATCCGCCACGGTTTTTCACCCCTTACGGTTGATTTTGGCGAATTATAAAAGTTTCCTGTTCATGATTTTACGACATTTTACCCGACTGCGCCTGGCTCATCTTGAAAAATGTGTCGGTGACGATGTCTCCGGGCCTTTATCGGGCATGATATAATTTAAAAGGCATTAGATTCATGCGAGTCGGACGGGTGGCCGCGAGCGCTTGTCTTGCGTAAGGTGCAGCGTTCGAGGAAAGTCCGGGCTGCATAGGGCACGATGCCGGATAACGTCCGGCGGGGGCGACCCCAGGGCTAGTGCCACAGAAACATACCGCCTGCCGTGGCGGTAGGACCGCGACCGGTGAGTTCGACACCGGGATGGCAGGTAAGGGTGAAAAGGTGCGGTAAGAGCGCACCAGCGGTCGGGTAACCGGCCGGCTAGGTAAACCCCATCGGCAGCAAGACCAAGCAGGAGGGGAATGACGTGGCCCGCGGACCCCTCGGGTCGGTCGCTGGAGCCGGTGGGCAACCATCGGCGTAGATAGATGGCCACCGCCGGCCGTAATCGGCCGGAACAGAACCCGGCTTACAGTCCGGCTCGCGTACACAACCAGCGGGGCTTGTGGCTGAGTATTCGCCATAAGCCTTCCTTATTTGCCCGTTTTGCCCGGTTGTGAAGCGATAAGTACCTGAAAGGGACTAATTTCGCGGTTTTCGCGGGAGCGGTGAGGAATTTAGGCCCATAAAGGGACTTATTCCGCTGTAAGGCGATGATAATTCCTGCATTATGTAAACTACCGCCCCGTGTAAGGGCCAACAAGGGACTTAATTTCCGGGCAAGGTGGGTACTTCCCCAAAATAAGTCCATTTACGGGACTTATCCTGCCAATGACGCGAGACTAGCAAGGTCCCAGATTTTCCCGCGCGCTAATTTTTTGCTAAGGTTTGTGTTCTACAAAAGAAGGGCATTGCAGGCAACAATTTAGGGGTTGACTCGGAAGGAGAGAGCCCTTTGAGCCCACTGGCCACCAGATTGCTCGGTTTATTGATTCTACTTGCCTCCTTCTTTCCCACCCAAGTTCACGCGGAGAACATCACGCTGGATTTCGAGACCTTGCCAGGCGGCGGCAGCCCGCCGTTCGGCATGATGTTGACGACGCAATACGAGCCTAACGTCACCTTTGTCCCTGGCGGAGGGGGCGGCTCGGGAGCACTTGGCGGCGCGGAAATCAGGTACTGTCAGCCTGAACTGGGCAATCAAATTCTATGTACCCATGCCCGGTCCGGGAGGATCGTCATTGTTGGTGTTCCCGATCTCGTCGACGAGTTCCTCATCCATCCCATCGTCATGGTCTTTGAGCAGCGGCAGCGCCTGGTCTCCATGTACCTCAAATATCCTCAAGGTGGCGACCACCACACCATCGTTGCGACGGTGGCCGCCTATGATGCTGACGGAAACGAAGTTGCCAAAGACACGCAGACGTTTGGGTCCACGTCCGACTGGCGGAGATTCAGCGTCGGCAGTGCTACCGGACCCGCCAACATCGCTCGAGTGGTCGTAACCGCGGCGCCGAGCATCGGGGGTGAACCTGCATACACACCTAACGGGTGGATCCTCGTCGATGACGTCACCTTCGAGGGAGAAGTACCTGCAGGGGAAGCGGACACGACCGCGCCGGTCGTAACCGTAACGGCATCGTCCAATCTCGTCACCCGGCCCGAGACGACATTCAACGTCAGAGTCGTCGAAGACTACCAGCTGGCGAGAGTGTGGGCCGAGCTCATCCGCAGCGAAACCGGCGCAGCCATTCGCCGCTACGAGATTTGCGGCCCCGGGGTTATCGCCTGCCCGCCCGGTCCCACCGGGCCGTCCGGCGCCAACTGGACTCGCACCGTTACGCTTCCCACCAGCGGGGAGTACAGAATCCGTGTCACGGCTGAAGATACAGCGGGGAACCGTGGTGAGGGCCAACTTACCATCGTCGCCCAGCTGCCAGAAGAAATACGCGTTTCCGCCTTGCGGGTGGAGGTCAACCAGAGCGTCCAGAACGGTTTATTGGAGGTTGGACCGTCGGGGCAGCATGGTATTCGCGCGACGTTCATCCAGCCCGTTGCCGGCAAGGATACCGTCGTCCGGTACTACCTGGTCGGTCAAGGTGGGACCGCCGAGAATTTTAGCCGGAGCCTACGTGTGACCATTTGGAACCGGGACGGCACGACCCTTAGCCGCACGCTGGCACCCAACGCCGGGCAACGGGTTGTCGATGTACCCGCAGCACCACCCCCCGGGTCCGACGAACAGTTTGAATTACTCTGGGAAATGCGGGCGGATCTCAGCCGCACATTAAACTTTGTCATACCTGGTGAATTGCTGGAGGACGCGGAACGTCTCGGTCTCGAGCTAGATACAGTCACCGGCCAGCTGATAATACCCGTCAGGCCACCTATTACCCTCGGGATCAGGACGGTAGCAATGATTGGACGGCACGTGACACCTCCTCGTGAGCCCGACATTGAAGCCATCTTCCGTTTCGTGCGGGCGGCATTTCCAGTTCGGGACGTGCTGGCGCCATCAAGAGAACGCTGGCTGTCGATTCCGGTGCCGCCTGGGACAACGAATTTGATTGGCGAACCACTGTTCAGCCGCCTGTTGTTCGTACAGGACAAACAAGATTGCGGTGAGCTTTTGTCCTTGCTGCGCAGTACATACGCGGGAGACAGCCTGCCTCCGGGAGCACCAGAGTACACTGTGACCCTGGGGCTGGCAAATTCTGGCTTTGTCAAGTGTGCTGGGTTAGCCTACCTGCACAGCCCCTTTGGTATATCTCTAGCCGATACCAACGTCGGGCCCCATGAGATCGTCCATACCCTGAACGTGGAGCACGCCAGCAACGATCACGGCGAAAGTGACGGCGGCGGTTATGAAGAGTGGCCTTACCCCCATGGGCATATCAGTCCTAACGCCACCCTCACCAATGTGGAACGCGGTTACGTATTCGGCATCCTCGCCCAAAGAGCGGGAGGGGCGTCCACCGATACGTGGGACTTGCGACTTGTTGATCCGTGCGCCGTTCGAAGCTTCGCCCAGCGCAACCCGTGTGCCCTCGGCGAACCCTTCGAAGAGCATGATTTCATGTCATATGGTCCCTGGCAGCCCTGGACACAGAGAATATTCGGGAGATACGCTTTTCGCTGGCTGTCCGACATCACGCACGAGCGCATTTACAACCGGATTAGGGATCGTGCGTCCGCGGCAGGGGGAACGGCTGGTGCTTCGCAGGCAGCGGGCGAGAATGGCACTGAGAATCGCCAGGAAGCCTTGATCGTTACGGGCAGGATCAACCCAGATGGGACGGCGACGTTGCTGACGCCCTTGCTCAGGAAGCCAATGCCGGTTTCCATGTTGGCGCAAGGCGGTGGCCAGGGTAGCTATAGGCTAGAACTTCGGGATGCTAGGGGCGGCGTGTTACTGCGGCGGGCGTTTGACGTGGAAAAAGCAGTAGCCGCGGACGGATCGGCCGAAGATCATTTTTGGCTGGCCGTTGATTACGTGGACGGCGCCAGGGAACTGGTGATCAGCGACGGGCAGAGGACTTTGTTGCGAGAAACGGCCAGTGCCAATCCGCCGCTTGTTCGTGTAACAGCCCCAAACGGGGGTGAAAACTTCCCGTCCGGGACAATGACGGTAACTTGGGAGGCCAGCGATCCCGATGGCGATTCGTTGACTTTCCTGGTGCAGTATAGTCCCGACGGTGGAACGAGCTGGCAAAGCATTACCACCGTGCTCCCAGGCCAACCGCGGCAGGTAGAAGTCCCGGTGAGCGCGTTCATGCCAGGCACCAGGGGGATCGTCCGCGTCATGGCCTCGGACGGGTTCAATACAGCCTACGACGTATCTGACGCACCTTTCCGCTTAGGCAGCGTGCAGGGGCCTGCTGCGGGCGATCCCGGCTTACCGCGGGACGTCGTCCGTCATTGGGCCAGAGACGCCATTGGTGAGCTCATTGCTGCCGGCATCATACTTGGCTACCCAGACGGCACGTTCCGGCCTGACAACTCAGTAACTCGCGCCGAATTTGTTGCGATGTTGGCCCGGACCGCCGGTGCTGATTTGAGCATCCCAGGCAGCAGCAATTTCAGCGACGTGCACCCGGGCGACTGGTATGCTCCGGCCATTGCCGTGGCCGTACAGAATAACTGGGTAACCGGTTATCCGGACGGCAGCTTCAGGCCCAACGCGACGATCTCGCGGCAAGAGGCCGCGGTGATCATCAGCCGCCTCCTTAACGTCGAGGAACGTGTGGAAGAAGCGCGTCGGTTCAGCGACGGCGGGGCCATCGCCCCGTGGGCCGCAGGTCACGTTGGCGCCGCGTCACGGGCCGGTATCATTACCGGTTATCCCGACGGCAGTTTTCGCCCGGCTGGGGCTATTACCCGTGCGGAAACAGCCGTCATCATCTCACGTTCGTTGTCGGGGCTACGGTAGCTCAAGACACAGGAGTGCTCTTTCGGGGTGGTCGTGCACGGGTGTCTGGCGGTCTAATGCCTGCCGCACCAATGTACCGGTTGCCGCAGGCGGCCAGCGAGCTTAGCCTACTCGGGAACGGGTTTGGAGTTCCAGCCAGCAGCTTGGGGAGCCGGTTCAACGGGTCGGCTATGAACCAAACGCTGCGGCGCACGTTGCGAGCTGCTATCCGGCGGGCGCCCGCTTTCCAAGCTGGAGCAAGTTATCGCTTTCCAAGGCCATTCCCCTACGCCATAGGTACACCTCCACCGCGGAACACCGCCCGCGGACGGCTGCGGAGCACGGGATGAGCTGACCCATTATTCCGCGGCGCCGGTGCTTCCACTCCGGCGCCTTGTCGGATACCCGCCCGGGTTATCGGTATCGACAGGCGACCGGTCAGGAGCTCGTCGCCCTGCGCCGGCCCTGGTCATGCAGCCGGAAGGCGCCAATAAATTAAGAAGGCATATATTGTTTACCTTTATGTGAAGTTTACCTTCCCTTGCAGGCAGAAAGGGCATACAATTAGGTCAGCCCCATCAACGCTTTAACGTCGGCCTCGATTGCAGTGAGCAATATCATGTCGCCTGCGGTGAGTCTTGATTCTCCTCAGTTGCGCTGACAGTTATCGGCCAAGGCTTGCCTGTAAGTCCTAATTTGTAGGGAACAAGCCGATACCAGCCAATCGGCGGTTACGGCCCCGCCTGTCGTACTAGATCGGATCCGGCCCCTGCCGGCCGGCAAATAGGGGTGGGTATCATTCGCCATCGTGCGCACACGAGTCTTATCAGCCTGATGTTAACTTTGGTGCTGGTCCTCACGGCCTGCAGCAGGGGCACGCCGTCCAGCGATGATGCACTGGGCGTGGTCAACGCGCCAGGTGTCGAACCTTTCCCCACTGATCCGGCTTTGACCGATCCGGACCCTGATGCCAGACATCACCCTGAGCAGGAACGCGGAACGGACGTACCCCGGTCGCCGCCGCGCCCGGCTCGTGCCGAGCTGACCGTCCATGCCGAACAGGTGGAGGTTACCCTGCCTTTCGTGCTAATCCAGGCGCCTGAGCTGGGTTTTTCCACCTATGTGTTTGAGGAGTTTAAGGTCGAAAGCACCGGCAGCTCGCCGTCTGGCCTTCGGGTCAGCGACCCCCGCCGGACCACCTTCATCGAGGTGACGGCGTTCCCCGGCGGTACGACGGAAGAGGCGGCGCTGGTCGCCCTACACGAAATCGCATCCGACGGTGACGCCCTGGTCCAACCCGGCGTACCTGTGCGGCCGTGGGCGATCGACTCGGTGCTGATAGACCACGGCGGCCATGCTGAGGTATACCATCTGCTGGAACACGCCGGCCGCTACCTGCTGCTGCGGCAACACTTTGCCTGGGCTGACGCCGAGAGATTTGCACCGGTGCTAGAAGGCTTCCTGAACGAATGGATCTGGGATGATGGCGAATACCTGGTGCCCCGCTAGAGCGGAGGGTGCCCGGTCCAAGTGGATGCCGTCTTGATCGGACCGCTGTCCGGGCTGAATCACGGCGGCGTCCAGCGGCTTCGCCGTGTTGGCGATCTTGCTGGGGCGCGGTAGCGGTTTCGGATATGGGCCTAGCTAGATGGTAGCGGTGGTCGTCCGGCGGGGGAGAGGCCAATGCCCGCAGCGTCGGTGAATAGAGCGTTCCTGGTCACCAGCCCGCCGGCGGCCTTTTCGGCTGCTAAGGCTGTCGAATTGGTCCGAATTGAGTCCACATTTTCTGGCCCATGGCCTCATCCGACATGGTGGGACCGTCTCTAGCGGGTTTAGAAACTGTGTTAAGTACCATTTGGGGACTAAAAACGCGGTTTTTGGGGTCGGGGTGTGAAATTAAGTCCCCTCAAGGGACTAATATCCCCGCAAGTTTCCGATAATTCATGTATTATGTCAACAGATTCGGTTGATAAGGGTCAAAATGGGACTTAATTTCCGGTCGGGGGATCAATTCCCAGGGATAAGTCCCTTTTCGGGACTTATCCCTGGCCACGGCTCCACGCCAGCTACGGCCGATGGACCATTCTATCCTCGGGCGCCTACTGCCATGACGGCACCATAATAGCTGGCCTTGAAGGTGGCGCGGTCGACCCTACCTTGGTAGACGTTCTCCCACGTCCAGACTTTGATGTAAACCCCGTCATCGCTGGTCTCCGTGATCTCGTCCATCAGAACGACGAAGTGGTTGGGAAACGCGCTGCGGATGAAACCGCTGGACTTCTTCTTGCCCTGGGTGACGTCCAGCTGCTTGAGGATGTGCGCGTTGATCAGGAGCACGATGTCGCGGGAGGGACTGGGCTTCAGTCCCAGGGCGTGGCTCAGTCCTTTATTGAGGAAGAAGTTCCCCTCGTCCCGAATCGTGGCGTAAAGGTTGGTGGCCTCCAGCCATTCGGCCACTTCGCCTGGCGTCGTAGCCGCCGAGAAGCTTTCCTCCGGCGTACCGTCGAGCTTAAACCAGAAGTTCTTGGCGTCCCGTAGTGAACCCGTGATCATCCATTCGGCCTCTGGTGCTAACTCGTTGTTGTTTCTGGCCTTAATGTGATCGTAATCCTTAGCGATGAGAAAGTTGCTCCTCGGCTAACAACGTAGCCGATAATCTCCGCTTTGCCGGTGAAATACAGGTCACAGGCGAACTTGGCGACCGCCAGCGGACCCCGGGCGAGCCAGATGCGCAGGAATGCTGCCGGCCCGCACAGGTTCAGGCCGTTCTGGTCAACCAGGTTCGGATCGTTGATCAGTTCCTCCAAGCGATCGAACATCCGATCCCTGTTGAACTGCCAGGGGCTAGGGCGGGTATCCGCCCGCTGGCAAGGCGGTCAAGGCATTGCGCTGGTTCTCCGTGAGGCCTTTGATATCTCGGAAGACGCCGCCGCTCCCGAGCAGTTGCAACGCCGCTGCCAGCCCGGTTGGGTCCGGTGTGGCCGGCGCATTTTGCAGGTTGATGTTCGGTGCCGAGAACGGTGTGGGTGTGACGTCCGGTGGTTCTGCCCGTCCGGTGCCGGTATCTAGCCCAACACCGCCTCCGCGAAGACCGCTCGAGTCGGAACACTAACGCGCATGGGCTGGAGCGGTGCCCTGGTGCTGCTCAGGTAATCCTGCAACTGCTCCTGATCGATCGGATCCCGGGGGCGGGCGATGGTAAGCTCGATCCGCAGCTCACCGTCCAGGAATTGCCGGTTATCCTGGGCGTAGCTGCCGGATGGGAGATCGCTGCCCACATAGTTCAGGCGGATCCGTTCCAAGGCGTCGAAGCCCGCAGTAATCGAGGGTCCCGTAGGTACCGCTGCAACGGACCGCGCCAGCGTAGCGCTTTGGCCGCGTCGTTGTGGCAGCTGCTTATTTTTGCATTGGTTCCTTCACGGCCCATTGGACGGCACTGGCCCGCGCCTTCGGGTTGAATCATCGGGCGCATTCTGATACAGTGAAAACGTGCTTAATTCCCGGAATGAAAGCCAGAAAACGAGGAAACCATATTGGGGCGAATCGGGGTTTCGGAATGTCGCGTTCGCATTATTTTCGCGTCCGACATCCCGTAGTGAGACATCTTTTCCGAGCCCGTCAGCTAACCTCGTCGGCAATAGATGGGTCATTTTATATTTTTCCTCAACTGATGTTTATTGAATCCCACTCTTAAGAGGGCCCATCGAGGGTCCTTTTTTCCCCTTGCATCTGTTGTCGGCCGAATCGCCCTGATTGCCCCTGGACATCCAATCCAAACGGCAAGGAGGTTGTTATGCTTCGCTTCGAAAACGTCGGCAAAACCTATCCGAACGGTTTTCAGGCGGTCAAGTCCTTGAGTTTCGAAATCGAACGGGGAGAATTCGTCGTGCTGATCGGTCCGAGCGGCTGCGGCAAGACCACAACGCTGAAAATGATTAACCGGTTGATTCCCCATACGGAAGGGACTATCACCATCGAAGGCCGTGACATTGCCAAGGAAGACCCTGTGGCGCTGCGCCGCAACATCGGCTACGTCATTCAGCAGATCGGGCTTTTCCCCCATTACACCGTGGAGGAAAATATTGCCCTGCTGCCCACGCTGAAAGGATGGAGCCGGGAAAAAAAGGAACAGCGGGTGGAAGAACTGCTTCATATGGTCGGGCTCGATCCCGCCCAGTTCGCCAAGCGCTATCCTAAGGAGCTTTCCGGGGGGCAGCAGCAAAGGGTGGGAGTGGCGCGTGCGTTGGCGGCCGATCCGGACATCGTTCTGATGGACGAACCGTTCGGAGCGCTGGATCCCATCACACGGGAACAGCTCCAGGACGAGTTGCTTTCGCTGCAGCGGAAAGTCAAGAAGACGATCGTATTTGTCACCCACGACATGGACGAAGCGCTGAAAATGGGGGACCGCATCGCCGTCATGAAAGACGGCATGCTCCTTCAGTTCGACACGCCCGACAAATTGCTGATGGAGCCTGCTCACGGCTTTGTGGAACAATTCATCGGGAAAAAGAGAATTTATCAGAACCCCGCCTTCATTCCCGTGGCTGACGTGATGCGGGACAACCCCGCGACGGTGCTGGCGTCCCGCTCTCCGGCCCGGGCGCTCACGCTGATGCGGCAGCGCAGAACGGATACGCTATTGGTCGTGGATGATAACGAACAGCTGATCGGCATCGTGACCGCATACGACCTGCAAGCCAGGATGGAGGATATTGCATCGGTGTCGGAGATTGCGGTTTCCGTGGAAACGGTGCTGGATCTGTCGGCCACGGCAAAGGATGCGCTGGCTGCCATCGAACAGGCAAGGTACGGTATCGTTCCCGTCGTCGGAGCCGGCGGCAAGATTGCGGGCGTCGTGACGAAGGGCAGCTTGCTCACGATGTTCTCCAGGTACTGGGCGGATAGTGGGAGTGAATCGACTTCATGAATACAACATTGTGGGAACAACTGATCCGGCAACTCGGCGTGCGCTGGCAGGATTTGCTCGTTGCAACCGGGCAACACATCCAGTTGGTATGCTTCTCCATGATCATCGCCATCGCCGTGGGCGTCCCCCTAGGCGTGCTGATCACCCGTGTCGCGGCGTTGCGGAACGGCGTGCTCGGCGCCGCCGGCGTCCTGCAGACCATTCCGAGCCTCGCCCTGCTCGGATTCATGATCCCGCTGCTCGGCATCGGTACTACGACCGCTGTGGCGGCACTTTTCCTTTATTCCCTGCTCCCCATTATCCGCAACACCTATACCGGAATTCGGGATGTGGACAAATCGATCCTGGAGGCTGCCAGGGGAATGGGAATGACGGATTGGCAAGTCCTATTGAAAGTGGAATTGCCTCTTGCTCTTTCCGTCATCATGGCCGGCATCCGCACCGCCACAGTCATCAACGTGGGCACGGCGACGCTGGCCGCATTTATCGGCGCAGGGGGGCTCGGGGATTTCATTTTCCTCGGCATTGCCCGCAGCATCGACGCCCTGGTGCTCATCGGCGCGATCCCCGCCGCGCTGTTGGCGCTGCTTTTCGATTTCGTGCTCGGACTTTTGGAACGCTGGTCCGTTCCGCGGGGACTAAAAATTTGATTCTTGGGAGGTTCGATGAAAATGAAACGAATGCACGCGACGCTTTTGATCATCGCTGCCGCGCTGCTGCTCTCCGCTTGCGGCGCTGGCTCGGGGACCGGAGGCGGCAAGGATACCATTACGATCGGTTCCAAGAACTTTACGGAAAATATTATCCTTGCGCATATGATGGCCGACCTCATCGAGGCGAGGACCGGTCTGAACGTGGACCGGAAAGTCAATCTGGGCGGGTCCAACGTCGCGTGGAAAGCGCTGTTGAACAACGAGATTCAGTTGTATCCGGATTACACGGGGACGATCGTTGCCAATTACTACCAGGAAGAGACGGGGACTTCCGGCGAAACGCTGGATAAGGCGAGGGAACTGCTCAAGCAGGACAACCTGACATTCACCGACCCTTTCGGTTTCAACAATACCTATACGCTGGCGGTGAAGAAGGAAACGGCGGAAAAGTACGGGCTTAAAACGTTCAGCGATTTGGCCAAGGTTGCCGAAGAACTGATTCTGGGATGCGAATTCGAGTTTCTCGACCGCCCCGACGGCTTGCCGGGCCTGAAGGAGACGTACGGCATGAACTTCAAGAATGCGGTCGGCATGGACCACGGCATCATGTACCGTTCTTTGGTCGAAGGCGAAGTGGACGTCATCGACGCTTTTGCGACCGACGGCCAGATCAAGGTGCACGGATTGGTGATTCTCGAAGACGACAAATCCTTCTTCCCACCTTACGACGCGGGGGCGCTCGTCCGCAACGACATCCTGGAGAAATATCCGGAGATTGAAAGCGCGTTGAACGAACTGGGCGGAGTCATGAGCGAATCCGACATGCAGGCGCTCAACGCGAAAGTGGACGAAGAGGGGCTCAAGGCCGAGGTTGTCGCGCGCGAATTTTTGGCCGAAAAGGGATTGATCGAGCGATAATGCGGAAAACGCCCGTCGGTGTTGCGACGGGCGTTTTTTTGGGTGGGAACCGGTACCCACCTTGGACCGGACGTGCGCCGGCTGGACTGGGATGACTGTGGCAACGCGATTATTGACTTCCGCGGAAAACCGGGCAGCCCTTCATTCCAGCCAAAGGCTGCCCGGTTCATGGCTTGAACACGACGCCGTCAAGTGCCGCCTTACACCCGGTTAACGTCGACCACCAAGCGACCCCGCACCTGCCCGCGCAAAATTTGTTCTGCGGCGTCCATAACCTCGCCGAGCGAGATCTCTTCCGTCATTTCCGCCAACAATTCGGCTGGCAACGTCTCTTGCAACTGCGCCCACGCCCGCTCTCGCCGCTCGTTGGGGCACATGACCGAATCAATGCCTAGCAGGTTCACCCCACGGAGGATGAATGGGAACACGGTCGCCGGCAAGTCGCTCCCCCCGGCCAAGCCGCATGCGGCGACGCTGCCGCCGTAGCGAGTGGCGCTAAGAACGTTGGCTAGCGTCTGTCCGCCCACCGTGTCGACTGCACCCGCCCACTGTTCAGAGGCCAGCGGCTTAACCGGCCCGGTCAGGGTCGATCGATCGATAATCCGGGCAGCGCCCAGTTTGCCCAGGTAATCGGAGAGTTCCGGGCGACCAGTTGAGGCCACCACAGTATAGCCGAGTTTGGCCAATAGCGCGATAGCGATACTGCCGACACCACCGCCGGCCCCGGTGACGAGGATCTCGCCCTTATCCGGCGTCACCCCGTGGTCCTGCAACGCCTGCACGCACAGCATGGCCGTAAAGCCGGCGGTACCGATGGCCATTGCCTGCTTGGTGCTGATGCCGTCCGGTAGTCGTAGCACGTATGCGGCCGGGATCCGCGCATACTGGGCATAGCCGCCCCAATGTCGCTCGCCGAGGCCCCAACCGGTCACTACCACCGGATCGCCCTCCCGGAAACGGGAGTCGTTGGATTCCACGACGGTTCCTGCTAGGTCTATGCCGGGCACCATCGGGTATTGGCGGATGATCTTGCCCTTACCCGTTACTGCCAACCCGTCTTTGTAGTTCAAGCTGGAGTAGTCAACCTTGATGAGCACGTCCCCAGCAGGTAAAGCTGATAACGGTATGGTTTTGATCTGGGCCTGCGGGGCATCATCAACAAAATCAACAATCAGCGCATGAAACGTAGTTTCTGCCATTGCGCCGTCCCTCCTTATCACGCTTATTCGTTGTAGAGCCGGCAAACCCCGCAACTTTTTTCGCGCTGCGGCGTCAAAAGAGGTGCATCGACTCAATTTTTACGGGGGGTTGTGTCTTATGTCATCACCACGTTGGTTGCTGGTCGTCGCTGTCATTGCTCTGTTGGGGTTATTGATCATGAGTCCCGGGGTGTTTCCGGCCCACCCGCCTGTCGCCGCTCAAACCGGTGGAGATGTCCGGACGGTCACCGTGACCGGCCACGCCGTCACCAGCCAGGCTCCGGACATGGCGACCATTCACGTTGGGGTGGTCAGCCAGGCGGGAACGGCTACGGAAGCGCGGGAGCAAAACGCCGCCGCCATGGAGCAGTTGCGTAGCGGCCTACAACGAGCCGGGGTGGCCGCAGGCGACATGTCCACCAGCTACTTTGCGATTCAGCCCGTATACGACTACGGGGCGGGGGGACGGGAGCCCCGCATCAGCGGTTTCCAGGCTGAACAAATGCTTCAGATTAAAACGAAACAGGTAGACCAGGTCGGTGCCTTGATCGACGCAGCCGTTGCCGCAGGTGCCAATCGCGTTCACGGCGTGGAGTTCAGCCTGAGTGACCCGACAGCACTACGTAATCGCTTGTTTGACAGCGCGGTTAACGATGCGCGGCAAAAAGCTGAGCTCCTGGCCAAAACGGCCGGTCTACAAGTGGCGCGGGTGCTGACAATAGAGGAGAATATCGGTAGCAGTTCACCCGTAGTCATGCGCCTAGCAACAGACACCGCCGCCGCGGGTACCGTTATCACCCCTGGCGATCAAGAAGTGAGCGCATCGGTCACAGTCGTATTCGAGATGCGGTAAGGATGGCCGCACAGTGGAACTACCGGGAGTGATAGGGCGGCCGTTCCAGGCGGCCGCCCTTGCGGTGTCCCGGTACTCGTCGTTCACGGCAGCAGCGCGGTCACCAACAAGCCGAACAAGACCACCAACGGCAGACAACGGGCTATGAAAACCATGGCATACGCCTCAACCAGCCAGCGGGTTTTCAATTTGGCGATCAGGCGACGAGGCGGTAACAGCCAGCTGATTAACGCCGTACCGATCAGTGCGCTGACGACCAGTACCTGGGATGCGAAGGTGTGGTCCACAAACTCCAAAAACGGTTGCCCGGCGATGGAAAGTTGGATTGGGGTGAAGCTTAACGCCGAAGGGGTGCCTAGAACCAGTAAAATTACCGCCACCGTCCAGGCCGCCCGCTTGGGCGTGAGATCAAAACGTTCACTGATCGGGTCGGCCACCACTTTCATACCGCCAATGGAGGCGCTCAAGGCCGATAGAAACAGCAGGCCGAAAAACATGACGGCCAAGATGTTGCCGCCTGGCATTGACCGGAATACGACGGGCAGTGTGTTGAAGGCTAAATTGCTGCCTGAGTCGGGCGGCAGCCCAAAGGTAAATACCACCGGGAAGATGATCAAACCCGAGAGCAGGGACATCGCTGTTTCCAGACCGGTTATCAGTACCGCTGAACGCTGCAAGCTGGCCCCGGCGGGCATATAGCTGCCGTACGTCACCAAGCTGCCCTGTCCGACACCAAGGGAATAAAATGCTTGCCCTAGCGCTACCAGCCAAATGTTCATATCCTTTAGCGTCGATAGATCCCAGTGAAACAGAAACGCGAACGCCTTCTGGCTGCCTGGCAGAGTCAGCCCGTAGGCGGCCATAGCCAGCACCAACAGGTAGAGAGCGGGCATCAGCGAGCGGGAAAAGCGTTCCAGTGCGGCGAGACCACGGGACAAGATCCAGCCCGCCAGCAAGGTGCAGGCTACAAAATAATACAACGATCCGTAACCGCTGGCGAATGTGGCGAAGGGCACTAGGGAACCGGTCAAGCTGGCGCCCAAATAAGCCAGTGTCCAACCGGTAATGACGAGGTAATAGCTCATGATGATGCCCGTCAGGGCAATGACGAGCCAGCCGAACACGCCGGCGCGTGGGTGGAGGCGTTGGAACACTCGCACCGTGCTGCCGCGGGTGCGGCGTCCCAGTGCAAATTCCATTATCATCAGCGGTATGCCTACTAGGACGATGGCCAGTAGGTAGGCAAGGATGAAGGCCCCACCGCCTTGCACCCCGACCAGGTAGGGGAACCGCCAGATGTTGCCCAGGCCTATGGTCGCCGCCAGCGTGGCGATAATAAACCCGCGTTCCGAAGTCCAGGTCGGCCGGCTCATCAGCATCGCCCCTCAAGACGCATTCGACGCCTGCCCGCAAAAACCGCCTCCCGTAAACGCCGTAATTCGGGACACCCATCAGCAGCCTGTTTACATAAGATAGCGGAAAGTTCCCCGAAATGGATGATTATTCCGTGCGCATCTTGTACCTAACCAGTTATTTCCGTAGTGGGCAGACAACCCACCTGTTTACGCTGGCTGGTGCCATCCGTCGCCGGGGTCATCAGGTGCATGTTGTGGTCGGTGGCGTACGTAGTGCATATCAGCGGCGTTATACCATGGCGTTGGCCCAGGGCATACCATGCTCAACTGGATTGGATCTGCGTCGTTTAATAAGGTTAGTCCGGCGGGAAAAAATCGACATTATACACGCCCATTCCAAACGCACCCTGTTCCTGGCGGCCCGCCTGTCACAGCGGACCGGAGTCCCCTTGATAATAACTTGCCACGCCCGTACGTTTATCCGTCCCCGTTTTCGCCGCGCCTTCCGGCAAGCCCGTTTCATCATTTGCCCGTGGCCGGAGCTCGCCCACGCCTTCGGTCGTGGATACCGTAAACTGCGGGTTATCCCCAACGGCATTGAACTGGACCGTTTTCATGCCGGCCGGCGCCAAGACCGGCAGGTGCCCCAGGGCGAGACGGACATGGTCGACGACACAAAGCCGCAACAGGCGCCTTTACGGGTGTTGTACCTCGGCCGTGTAGACCGCACACGTGTAAGGGGGGTGCGGGTTTTATGCCAGGCTGTCTCTGATTTGCCTGATGTCGAATTGTCCCTGGCTACCAACTTGCCACGAAAAGTGAGGGTCGGTAAAGGAGGATCGGTCAAGTATCTCGGTTGGCTGGCACGACCGGAAAAAGTACTGGCACGACATGACGTGGTGGTCGGGACCGGCCGGGCGGTATTGGAAGGTATGGCCATGGGCTGTGTGGCGCTGGTGCTGGGGGAAGGGTGGGATGGCCTGGTCACCCCGCGTAATGCCAAAAAGTTGGGATACTACAATTTTATCGGTAGGGCTACCCGCCGGCGGCCAACGGCCGGGGACATCCGGCGCACCCTGGAGCGGTTGGTGTCCGACGACCAATTGCGGAGCAAGCTTGCGGCGTGGGGGCAAAAATATGTCGCTCGGAGACATGACATCCGGGAAATCGCCGATCGTACACTGGCGCTATACCGGGCGGCAAGGTAACGAATCCTCTCTCCATCGAATTTGACGTGTCTTGTGAGTAGGTGGCGGCCGGCCGGTCAAGAATAGTGCAATATTCAGACCATTAAGGAGGATGCCGGTGCCATTGGGTCCACAGCCCACGCCGTTACAGCGCTGGTTTTTCGCCAGCGTGGCCATGTTGGCCTCCATCGCCCTGACATGGATTTTGTTACGCCTCCTCAGCCGTGTCGTCACCGCCATCACCGTGCTATTAGTAGGGGCAACTTTGGCTTATTTGCTGGCGCCGGTGGCGGACCGCTTGGAGATGTGGGTCCGCAAGCGCTGGCTGGCGGTGCTTATTCTCATGTTTGTCTTGGCGGTGGTGCTGTTTTTGAGCTCCGCGGTGATCGGGGGCACCGTCGTGGTGATCGGCGGGCTGGCCCTTCTGGAC
>CALKAQ010000058.1 GCA_937983075.1 uncultured bacterium
TACGTATCCGCCGGAATAAGATAAACGCTGGCCGCATTGGCCACTTTGAGAATCTGCCCCAGCGTCGGGGCAATGCGAGTTACCGTTTGACGAAGTTCTTCCAGAATCATGCTCGATGTAATGACAACGGTGTATGGGCCGCCATCGAATTCCTGCTCAGCGCTGGCTAAAACAGCGCGGATGGTGTTTTCCATCTCTATTTCCAGCTCGAATTTGTGTTTCACCCGCACATTGCGAATCAAACTGCTGCTTTGCCGTTCGTTGAGCTGAAACATTTGTGAAACCACGCTCTCGCTCGGGATGCGGCCTTGAAAATAATGCTTCAGCAAGAGAAAGAGCCTGCGTTCGCGAATTTCATCCGCACGTCTCGGCAGCTGCTTGCCTAGCAGCATCTCCACGTATTCCAAAAAAGCCGCTTTGGCAATCCGCTCGAGATTCTCTTGAAACCCACCGCTGTCTGCCGTTTCCTCGATGACCGAGCGTAACCGCCGCATTTCCTCATCCGTGAGGTTCAACTCATCGATTCGCAAGCTGATCATGCCACAAGCCTCCCATGTCTGCAGTTTTTGCCGGAGGCTATAGTACGACACGAAAACGAAATTGGCAAATCGAGAGAATAACCGATTGTCCGATGTAATTCTTGCGTCAACCGCGTCTAACTGGACATTTCCCTTGAATCATGGTATTCTGACATTGCAGCCACTTTTGCCTTCGGTAAAAGGAGAAAATGAACTGTCAAGGAAGGAGCTGTAATGAATCGACCCGGTGTTATCAGTCTTGCCGACTTTGAAAAGCGGTTTCCTGATAAATCACGAGTCGACTTGTTGGAAGTTCAAAAGTATCTCGAAGAGCGGTTGAACACTGAAGTTCCGATGGAGCACGTTGAGGCTTTTCTCGAAGCCAAAGGCTACAACATATCCGGGAAAGACTCTTCGAAATCCTATCAAGAGCAAGCCTCGGAAATCTATCGCAACGCCATTCTCGGTCCTTGGTTCAAATACCGTTACGGCGACTCCGATCTCTACGGAAACTCAAATGATCCCGCTTATAAGCATAACAGAACCTTGCTGGAAGCATACGCCAAGCACCAAGACGAGGCCATTCTGGAACGGCTGATCCTCAACAACCTCGGCCTGGTGTATAAAGTCGCGAACTACTTCAACAAGATGCCGAACCAAGTGCTCGACTTTGACGACCTTGTTTCCGAAGGCATCATCGGACTGATCGTAGCCATTCGCAAGTTTGACCATTCTTTAGGTAACAGCCTTTCTTCATACGCAATCTATTGGATTGCCAAACATATTTGGGATGCCACAATTACCAAAGGCACCTCCATCCGCATCCCCCATTACTTGCGAGAACGCATTCAGAAAATCAAAAAGGCCGAGCAACAGTACCTCACACGCGGCGTTCCTATCGACAAAGACAGCATTTGCAAAGAGCTTAAGATCCGACCGGAAGATTATGATCACGCTAAAAAAGTGGAGCTGCAGATGATTTACGTCTCATCGATCGATCAAGAGGTCAGTGATGACAGCTCCACTCGAATTGGCGACCTGTTGCGCACCGACATGCCGCGTTCGCTTGGAAGCCCGCCGCCGGAATATATGGATCCCTCCGTCTTGACCGTCATCGACAGCATCACTGAAGAGCTTCGCAGCGCCATCGAAGAAAAACTGACACCACAGGAGCAGGAAGTCATCCGGAGGCGCTTTGGCTTTGATGACTACGAACCGAGCAGCCTCGCCGAAATCGGCCGTCACTTCAACCTCACGCGTGAACGCATCCGCCAGATCGAGGCCAAAGCGCTTGGCAAGCTTCGTGTCGACTTCGAACACAGAAAAGACGATTTACACTTCCCCGATCCCTTTGAAAAGCGTTGGTAATGTGCGGTACACGCGATCAGCGTTTCCTTGGACAAAGCCCTTGCTTCCGCAGGGCTTTCCTTATTTTGCATCGAAGTGTTCATTCCCAAGGTCGCAAACACGTTTCGGAGGTTTGAACATTGAGAAAAATATTGGTCACTGGTGTAGCCGGTTTCATTGGCTTTCACCTTGCAAAGAAGCTCATCGCTCAAGGCGATTATGTCATCGGTCTGGACAACATGAACGACTACTACGACGTCAACCTCAAGCAAGCCCGTTTGAACCAGCTTCTTAAACACGAAAACGCTTTTGAATTCCACAAACTCGACTTGGCTGACAACCAAAGCATTCAAGAGCTCTTCGAGACTACGAAGCCCGAGATTGTCGTCAATTTAGCTGCGCAGGCAGGCGTGCGCTATTCTCTCAAGAATCCACACGCTTACGCTCAAAGCAACGTCGTCGGCTTTCTCAACATTTTGGAAGGCTGCCGCCACCACAACGTCAAGCACCTTGTTTACGCCTCATCGAGTTCGGTGTACGGTGCAAACACGACCATGCCCTTTTCGGTGCATCATAACGTTGACCATCCGTTGAGCTTGTACGCAGCTACAAAGAAGGCCAACGAACTGATGGCGCACACTTACAGCCACCTTTACGGCCTGCCCACAACCGGATTGCGTTTCTTTACCGTGTACGGTCCATGGGGTCGGCCCGATATGGCCTTGTTCATCTTCACCAAAGCGATTTTCGAAGGACGGCCCATCCAGCTGTTCAACAACGGCAACATGGAACGCGACTTTACATACATCGATGACATTATTGAAGGCGTCGCCCGCGTGATCGACAACATCCCGGAAGGCAATCCCAACTGGTCCGGTGACCATCCCGATCCGGCCACCAGCCGTGCACCATACCGCATCTACAACATCGGCAACAATAGCCCCGTGAAGCTCATGTATTTCGTCGAAGTTCTCGAAAAGGCTATCGGCCGCAAGGCGATCAAAGAAATGCTGCCCATGCAGCCCGGTGACGTACCTGCCACTTATGCCGATGTCGATGCACTGGTGCAAGATGTCGGATTCAAACCGGCCACACCAATCGAAGTTGGCATCGAGCGCTTTGTGCAATGGTATCGGGAATTCTATGGGGTGTAAATTCCTAAGCATGTTTCGGAGGCATGCCAGGTCTAAGAGGCGAAAATTCCTCGAGGGCCGTTTTTTAGTAAACGCTATCAGAGGGGGAAACCCACGTTGCAAAGTCCGCTGAAGGAGAAAATCGATAGTAAAAAGGCCGCTGTAAGCGTCATCGGCCTCGGCTATGTCGGTTTGCCGCTCGCACTCAACGTCGCACGTGCCGGATTTAAGGTGTACGGTATCGACGTGGATTCGAAGAAGATCAGTGGTCTGCTCAACGGCCGCTCACACATTATCGACGTCACTGATGCCGAAGTGGCCGATGCGGTTGCGTCCGGCCGGTTCATACCGACCGGCGATTTTGATCAGCTCTCCGGCAGCGACGTCGTCATCATTTGCGTACCGACGCCGTTGCGTAAATCCAAAGATCCGGACGTCTCGTACATTCTCAGCGCCGTTGAGGAGATCAAACGCAGGCTCCATCCCCATATGCTCGTCATCTTAGAAAGCACAACATATCCGGGCACCTCGGATGAGCTTATTGCCGCTGAGTTTGAAAAGGCCGGCTTCACCGTCGGCGGTGACGTGCACGTCTGCTTCTCGCCCGAACGGGTTGATCCCGGCAACAAAGTATACAAAACCGAGAACACGCCGAAGGTCATCGGTGGTGTCACCCCTGCGTGTACCGAGTTGGGGGTTGCGTTCTACTCGCACGTCATCAGTGAGGTGGTGCCGGTCAGCTCTGCCCGGGTCGCCGAGACGGTTAAGTTGCTTGAGAACACATTCCGTTCGGTCAACATCGCTTTGGTCAACGAGCTGGCCTTGATGTGTGAACGCATGGACATCGACATTTGGGAAGTCATCGACGCCGCTGCCACGAAGCCCTTCGGCTTTATGCCTTTCTACCCGGGGCCTGGCATCGGCGGCCACTGCATTCCGCTCGATCCGATGTACTTGTCGTGGAAAGCCAAGTCGTTCGGCTTCCACAACAAGTTCATCGAGCTCGCCAGCGATATAAATGGCAACATGCCCCGTCACGTCGTCACCAAAGTCGCTGAAGCACTGAACCTCGAAGGCAAGCCCGTGCGCGGCGCCAAAATCCTCATCCTCGGCATGGCCTACAAGAAAGACATCAGCGACGTGCGAGAATCGCCTAGTCTCGAGTTGTACAAGCTTTTGGAGCTGCAAGGCGCCGAAGTGGTTTACCACGATCCGTACGTAAAGCCGTTTGCCGAAGGTCCGGTGCAATACCGCAGTGTTCCCCTGACGGCGGCGACGCTCGGGGAGTACGACTGCGTGGTGCTTTCCACCAACCACAGCTGCTTCGACTACGACATGATCGCCCGGCACGCCCGCCTCATCGTCGATACACGGAACGCCTTCAAAGGCAATTCGGCACCGCACATCATCCGGCTCGGCACACCCACGCCCACCGTTGCCGAGTGGCAAGCCCGGCTCGGCCGCGTGCAAGTCGCCGCTGCCTCGGACGACGAGTGAGTGGTCAGAGGAACCAACGAAAGTTCACGTAAGAAGTGAAGCGCCCGGCTGCCGTGACATACGGCGGCTGGGCGTTTTTGTTTGTGTGCTATCGTTTTTAGTTGGACCTGGCTAATAATCAAAGATGAACTCATATAAAAGCCATTCTGTCTCATCCTTAAGTAATCTGCCGTATACGCGAGCTTGCCCTCGAACAGGCCCCAACTCATAAACGAGGTCGGAATAATAGTCTCCTTCAATCCTTACACGCCCATTGCCTTCTTTAGAAATCGTGCGATTGTCAAGACGTACTTCGTTCACTGTAACGACGTTGTCGAATTCCATTTGAAGGCGGCGGACAAATTCTTTGGGAGAAATCGTTTCGAGCTCCGGACCGAACCAGCCGTAATCTTGAAGATTTGTGGTGATCTCGCTTGCCAGTAACGGCTCAATCTTGGATGTATCTAACGTTTGAATTCCCTCAAGGAACTGATCAACCACTTGATTAACGGCGTCCTTATCAACTTCTTGTGAATCTGGCCAAATGGGTTTGATGGATATAAGGCTACCGCCGCTCACCACCTGGATTTTCGCCGCCGGTTCTCCCAGCGCCGGATCCGGGTAGAATAACCGAACGGGATTACCGCTATAATAACCCCAGTCTTCGAGAGTGTTTGGCGGTATCGTTAAGTTCACATAGACTTCTCCCGTTTCGGAC
>CALKAQ010000059.1 GCA_937983075.1 uncultured bacterium
CTAGGCGGATGACATATTGACCCCGTCTGAGATTTACTTGGTTTACATACTTAACAGGACCGGTCAGTAAGATTTTCTTCTTCTCAGCTACTGATAGTGAATAGGTTGCATCTAGCCCGGAAATGGCCCATTTGTCTGATGGCCTTGAGTTAGATACTACCAACATTGCAGTATTTACGACTTCACCGCTAATCGTTTCAAATCCCCCTGAACCAAGTTTTGCAACAACATTCCAAGTCAGGTTTGATAGCAAGCGCTTTCTAAAATTAAAATAGCGCGGGAGGAATAACCAGGTTTGAAGACTTACTACAGCCAATGAACCATTTTTGTCCAAGAACCGTAAACACCTATCCACAAACATTGTCGCAAGATCTTGCTTTGCTTCGCTGTGATAATCGTCTGCAAAAGCCTTTAATTTCTCACTTTGGTTACCACGCCCTAGATATGGAACATTTGTGATAATAAGTGTGTAGTCGTTAACCAACATTTCTGCAGCTTTAGCTATACCTTTAGCAGCTACTCCTATCTCCCATTGCTCGTCACTGGTAACAACCTCCTTGCTCTTGAAAACGCTACTGAGCAACGTCGAAAGCTCGGCAAACAATGTAGCATTTCCATCAGGGAGCGCACGACGCGGATCGATTAGTGAACCAAGTTCCGGAGCTTGTTCAAAAAGGTCATACAACTGCTCCATACCATATCTCAAGCTACTATCCTCACCGGCAAGCTTTAGCCATTCATTTTTGGACACCCCGATGGACAGACCCGAACAGGCAATGTTGAGAGGTGGAAGATCAATGACACGACCCACCATCTTCCATGCAGTAAGTGCCAAATTAAACGCTGCAATCTGCGTACAACGAGCGTCTAACTCCAGCCCAAAGAGATTCTCGGCAAGTACAGCCCGGATAGCCTCTTCCAACGATAATTCCTCTTCAGTCATGCGCAATCGAACCAGCAAATGGAATGCAGCAACGAGAAAGTGCCCGCTACCACAGCAAGGGTCAAGCACTTTAAGGTCCTTCGCTTGGCGCGGCCAACCGTCGAACGTTCCTGCAGCCGGTCGCCAAGGACCTTTTGCTCCGTTGTCATCCTTCTCATTAACTGGTTCCCGAACAAATCGAAGGTAGTCGAAGCTATAGCCATTGATCGCTACCGCTTCACGAAGTTCCTGCTCGTTTTGCGCGGACTGTTTAAGTTCCGGCCGATTGGCAAGAATCTTACCGGCGTGCCAAGCGCCGATCGTGTTATGTAGGAGGAAGAGTACCATGTAGTGTTCGGTAAACAATTGCGTAACTGCAGGAAGCGTTCGATCCGTTATCTTCTCTCCGCTATTGTTGACACGTTCCTTCTCAGCCGACTGCCAGAATTGATAGGTCCACCCAAGAGAATCTTCAGCAGTAAAAACATCGGAAGGAAGCTCGGCCAGTAATCGCTCCAGTGTCTGCCGCGTCTCCGGCGGCAAGGTGACTTCCAAAACCGGATCATCCATTAGAAAAATCTGGGGGAGCATCCGCTGAGCGAAACGGCTGGCCATCATCCACGGATCTTCCCTCTGTTCACGAGCCAACTCCTCACATTCGGACATTGTGATGGCTACACCGGAATTTGGCTCGATAAGCAAATTGTTCTCAGCAAGGAAGCGAGCGAAAAGCATGCGATGCCAGTGCTGATAAGCGCATTCGCGAACAAGGAGGTCGATCTCCTGGGTACCATCCTTGGGATTACGCTTGTCGCCGAGCTGTCTTCCGTGCGCACGAAGCCGATTACGCAGTCTGCGTTGTTCGGGTGTCATCGGACTATATGGCTCGTAGTGATGAACCGCAAGAGCCTGGAGAGCGGAGCGAGCACCTGTCTCGGCGGCCTCCCGGGCGGCCACCACCACCCGGGCAAGCTGGTTACGTAATTCGCTTGAAAGTACTGACATTGGGTTTTCCCTCCTTAACCGATGATGATCGGACCCTGTCTAATGGCTTCAAGAAGCTTACTTTCGTGCTCGGCTAGCCAAGCTTTGACATCATCTTCCGTTTCAAGTGTAGCAGGTCGGAGTGAGATGCGTCTGGCTTTTGGTTTTAGCCTGCGTGTAGCTTCTTCAAGAGCTCGGGCAACCCGCTCAGGAACTGCCGCCACGGTATCTATACGCGCGGCAATCGGTTGTTTGTCGAGTGCTTGCAAAAGGTCTTCATCACTTTTTATTGACGGTTTGACCGGTGACCGTAATCCGACTTGGGCAAATATATCTTTCCATGTATTATCGTCAAGGGCATTCCAAGAAGGATCGTTCTGAAGTATGTGCATTCCTTCTTCCCATGCTTTTTGGAATGCATCATATTGTTTAGTCACGGCGTCACGGAGGGCAGCTGCGACCTTTGCCCGTATGGGTGGGACATGATCCGTCTCCTCTAAAAGGGATCGTTTTAATCGAATGGCCTCCACTTCGGGTTTTACCTCTGCAGCAACCGGAAGTGTTTCGGCATGGTCGAGCAGACGCTCCAGTAACCTCCATCCTGGCAACCGTTTTTCTGCGCGCTGCTTTAATTCAGCCCACTCGGAAATCCACTTTTCCATTTCGTTTTTGATTTGAAGGATTGCTCCTAGTTGCTCCGTCCCGGCAAGACGCTTCAACTCCTGAATCTTCGTGGTATCCGGTCGAGCCGGCAAAGGGGGATCGCCTCCCGCATCTCTTGCGAGTTCCAAAAGCTTGTCCAAGAACTGGTTCGCTTTCAATTCTTCCTCACCTGATTTTGCTAACACCCCGGCTTTTTGGTACAGACCACGCAGTGCAATCTTGTCCGCAGTTCCCAGACGGATCTTCTCAGGGCGAAACTCGGCACTGGAAATACGGTTCTGATCGAGCTGGCCCGGAAGCACAATCTTTCCGTTCAGCGTAGCACGAAGGACACCAGTACGGTGTAATGCCACTAAAGCCGCATCAATAGCATCTTGAGGCCAACCGTAAGGAGCTCCCTTTAAAATCTTCCGTACGTCACCACCCTTGGCACCATTACTTATAACGTTTAACACTTCCTTGGCTACAGGATGGTCTTCTATTGAATCACTCCAACCCACTATATTAAAGGGTTGGTCAGATCCCTCACGTGCCCGTTTCAACGCAATATCCCAAGACCGATGATCCCCTTCGCCGAAACGTGGGAACAGGCGAGCCAAGGAAGCTTTGGCGGCAGTTTCGATCTTGGATTTCAATGAATCACCATATACCTCATTACCACCGCTTTGAAATACTTTTGCGGAAGCAATCACCTCATGGATCAGATCATCACGAGCCGATTGAGCCATCTGGAGTCGACTAGACATACTTTCACGGGCCTCTTTACCCTCCGGAGTGCTGGGATTACCCTTAGAGTCCAGCACTTGTCTAGCAGCCTCGGTTTCAATAATCCGGGTTCGGAGGTCATCGGCAGCCGAACGAGGTATGAAGATATGGATAACGGGATCGTCTTGGCCACGACGACGGGCCTCATTCTCCACATCCTTTTGGCTTGTCGACCAGCCATCCCGCATCCATACGACGATCTGATCACTGGTAACTGGAGGTTCGTCTTCGCGGGCATGTAACACCATGGTTCGGCGAAGTTTAGATTCCCCATGAACCAAGCGAATTTCTCCCACGATTTTCTGAACTTCACTTGCCAAAAGCTGATCTCGCTTCGATGCAATCTCCGGTTCCTTTTGCCGCAAAGCAGCAACCCTTTCCCGGAAAGCACGATCCCACTCCGCACCTTCAGTCGTTTGAATTCTGTATTCATCACCAACTTTCATGAGAAAGCCGTCACTGACAAGAGATTCCAGAAGTGTTTCAACGTTTTTACGTAACGGGCCAGAATCAGCGTCCAAATCTTCCACCAACAAATCAGCAAGTATTTTTGCTGTTGCCCGCACACCCACATCGGCACCCGCTTCGCGTGGAAGCTTGTTGATAAGAAAGACGAGTCCACAAAGCCGTTTCTTCAGTCGGCCGTCGTTGCTGCCATCATCAAGCTCTTTAATTCTTGTGAAAACATCGTTTAATAGAACCCCTGTATTCACGAGGTCAGGGGCAATGGCCTCAAACAGTGTATCAGCGGGTATCACCATTCCAAGATGGGATTCAGCAATATCTTTCAACGCATCATTCAAAATCCGGAGTTGTGACCGCAATTGACTGTGGGTGCCGGCAGCATCTACCGCCCGAAAACACTCCTCCCAGAACCGGCGCCGTGTGGGGAGCAAAGGATAATCCTCAACGATAATTTGACGATCCTCTGTTCGTTCCGCCAAGCGGGTTCCCTGCAAATGCTTCGAAATTTCGCCGGCATTTCTTTCAAGCACGTTACGAATATGATCAACTGCACTTGGTTTTTTACGAAGCAAGACTTTGCGGGTAACAGCTTCAATATCCGTGTCCGCCAGTTGAACATGAATATGAAAACGATCACGAAGCCTTTGAAGCAATGGCGTTGACGATAAAGCAGACTGCCCGGATGCGACGAGCATGACACGGCTGTCCATCTGTGTTTGAATAGCCTCGGCAATCTCGGTAAATGTCACCGCACGGTCCGTAGAGTCACCGATGTACTGCTGAACTTCGTCGAGTATAAGAACGGTCAGTGGAAGCTCTCCATCGGATGAAAGCGCTTTGCGGGCCGCCTCAATAAACTCGGCGGTAGAAATATCTGTTGTAGGATTTGGAAACTGCGCCCGGAGAACTTGGCGTGCTTGGCGCTCGTCAGTGGCAAAATTGGGATCGCAGGCCAAAACAGCCTGTGCAATCAAAGGGCTAACATACATATTGTTGAGTTCCTTGAACCAATCTTTACCCGCAGCTTCAACGGCAGTACGCACTTGCTCAAGGTATCCTTGGTCCCGCAGCCAAAAACAGAATTGCGCCTGTGGGTATTGATCGGGAAATCCGCATGCACGAAGAATAATCGAAAGAACCGTAAGCCTCACATGATCTCCACTGCCGGACGGCAACGTCCCGGCTGCGGCAACTGGTGGCTTTCCAATTCGAGCAGCATGCGTATCCAGCTCACGTAATAAGGCCCTGATATCATCCGAAAGCTCCGGAACGAGAGAACGGGCAGTGGATCCGTCTTCAAAAGGAGTATCGACCCATAAATGCCCCAGCATTTTCAGGAGATGGGATTTACCGCTACCAAAAAATCCGCTGACCCAAGCTGCATGCTGCCGTGGTTGATTCAGTCGGGTCAAATAGCTTTGCAGGATTCGCTCGATTGCATCTCCGTATTGACCCTCACATACAAAGGTTTCGAGCTCTGCACGAAGCTCACGGATTGCACGGTCATCCCGAGTACCAGTAATGCGCGCCTGACCCTCGTTTGCAAGGGAACTCGTACGCGGATCGCGATCCAACGTCTCAAAAATCTTCATAACGCACCTCCGGAACCATTTAGCGTGATGCTGTGAGCAAGGTAGTTCCAACCATCACGGGCATCAAGAAGGCGGTAGTTGTTACCATCCTTTGTCCCAGGAAAGAATACGACAAGCCTGCCTTTGATGTCAGGTTCTACAATTCGCACGAGATCGGACAACCGCATAAATCCATAAAGACTTGCAACCCCCGTCACGGCCACCACCGTGTTCTCATCACTGGACCGGAGCAGATTCCGGAGAGAATCAGCCACATACTCGGTAAACTCACTCTCCAACTTTAATGTCAGATCACTAGGGTATTCAAAATATTCCTCCCGATACTCGTCTGCTGCCATCCATTCCGCAAAGCACCGTGTACAGTCGAATTCTACCCACCCATGGCCTGTATCCCGAGTTCTCTGCTCAAATTCGCCTTTTCTGGCACGGAAGGCTCTCTCAAGTTCCTTATCGTAAACCACTATCACCACACGTTGGGCGCCCGCAATCGTCCGTTGCCACGGCACACCTATATGTCGCTCGTACAGTGATGCGAGATCCTCAATCTTACCCACCGTCAGCGCACCCCCGCCACTGGATCCACGATAGTGGGATCAATTTCTACAACACCGCCTCCGATTCGGGCATGTAGAAGCCGCTGTTGCTTAGCCCTGAGAACGGTATCAAGCAGCATTTCAGGTGTTCGATCAAAAACACTTGCCCAAGGTGTTAACAACAATTCTTCTCCCGAAAGGGAATAAAGGGATCCGATCCACAAGGCAAACGCAACGGCACCGGGCGTTGGTTCAACGAATTTCCTTATCTTCCTTACCCGCCCTTCGAGATGTCCTGATTGGGTCCAAGAACTTCCAGCATTACGAGCGACCTTATCTAAGATCGATTCATTCAATCGATTCCCGGTGGATTGTTTAATTTCTTCCACAAAGGTTATTCGGACAAGCTCCTCACCCGCTTGGAGTGAGAGAATGGTTGAAGCTGTTACCCGTAAAAGGGGGTCACGTCCCAATGCGCATAATAGTGCCAAAAGCGGTCGCCCAGCCTCATCAATTTCCCAAAGACGACGGAGCACACGAAAGATGGGAATTTGAGGATCAAGACCATAAAGCTCACCGAGGCGTTGATTAGTAAGCTTCCGGGTTGATACTGTTTGCTTTCCGAGAACATTGTCTTCGATGATGGCAGACGCGTAATCCTTACGAGTTGCTGACTTTGGTACCACAGCCAGCAAGTCGCTTAGTTCACGAAGCATGATAGTACGACTTGTGTGTGTCCCTTTGTCACCAAATCGCAGACCGGCTTGGATGGCTGTTTCACACGGCCTGATCCGCTTCCAAACGGAGGGGTTCACAGGATTCATACCATAAACTCATTCCCTTCGCCGGCAAGGTTGCCGGCAGAATCAATTCCATTATACTGCAAAGGCAATACACTGCAATAGAAACGGAATAGAAACAAAAAATGATTTGGTTGATTTGAGTTATAAAGAAATACCCCCTTAACCTAGCTAGATTGCTAACCCCGGAAGAAGCAGCGGATAGACTAAACGTTTCGCCTATGACTGTCCGTAAGTGGC
>CALKAQ010000060.1 GCA_937983075.1 uncultured bacterium
CGGGGTGGAGCAGTCTGGTAGCTCGTCGGGCTCATAACCCGAAGGTTGTCGGTTCGAATCCGGCCCCCGCAACCAGTTTGCGACATGGTCGCAGGCCTTGTTGCCTGTAACCATGTTAGACGTGGCGGTGTAGCTCAGCTGGTTAGAGCACACGGTTCATACCCGTGGTGTCGCTGGTTCGAATCCAGCCACCGCTACCAAACAAAACCGGCCCAAAGCCGGTTTTGTACTTCCTTTTTCGTGCTGAGCGCTCCGAGTTCTCGGCCCAGCAATTGACTCTTGCACTATGAGCCACAACGTGATACAATTATTCTTGCTGATGAAACGTTGTGCTCGGGCCATTAGCTCAGTTGGTTAGAGCACCTGACTCTTAATCAGGGTGTCCGGGGTTCGAGTCCCTGATGGCCCACCAAATCGAATAGGCTCTACACAGGGCTTTCCGAACTGGCGATTCCTTTTGGAATCGCCAGTTTTTTTTGTTGTCTGCGTGTCACCGCCGTCCATGCCGCAGCTTCCCGGCCGCCAGCCGTCCAATGGTCTTCCGCCGCTCCCCGTCATTCAAAGCTCTTCACCGCTTCCGCATCCCCCTCTCGCTTATTCATGCTTGCCTGCGCTGTATTCCATCCCTTTGGTCACCATCCGGCACGAAACGACGTATCACTGAATGAGCCGTCAACTACAGCACTGTTTCCACAAGGCTTGAATGTCCGACCGATCGATCACGGGAGGTCAACGCATGCGCCCAGAAGACCGCTACGATTCGCTCATTCAGTTTTATTCGCTGCGGGAAAAGATCGATTGGCGTCTGGTCAAGCGTCTGATCGCCGCGGAGAGTTCCTTTCAGCCAGATGCCGTATCGCCTACAGGGGCCGTCGGGCTTGCTCAATTCATGCCCGACACGTGGGCACAATGGGGCCGGGGTCAGCGTGATAATCCCGAGGCATCCATCGACGCTTGCACCCGCTATTTGCGATGGCTTTATTCATGCTTCGACGAAATTCCGGACCCACATGAACGTTGGCGTTTTGCCGTCGCCGCTTACAATTCCGGGCGGGCAAACATCAACCGTGCGTTGAGCAAAGCGCGCGAAAAAGCCGGGCATCCCGCATCATACGACGAGTGGCGCGCTCTCGGCAGTCCACCCGGTCCGTGGCAAACGTGGCAGTTCACAAGCGAACTGCTTCCGCTCGTCACCGGGCATCATGCCGCTGAAACGATCCACTACGTCGCCAAAGTAATGCCTCCCAACGAACGGTTGCTGTAAATACCGAGCGTTTTTTGGATTGACAGGCACAACCAGTCCGTGCTACCTTATTTTTGGCTTTAGGTTGCCCTAAATACTATTGTTCGGACACGCGAAAAGCACGGAGGTGTCTGTCATGAGCAATACATACCGCGCCTTTTCATTCCCTCGTTTTCTTCTGAGCACAATGTTGTCTGTCGTTGCCGTCCTTTTCATTTGGGCACCGACTACTTCCGCGCAAACCCGGATTGTCGACAGCGCCATGGGGCCGGTCGCAGTCCCTGTCGCCCCACAGCGCGTCGTCGTCTTAACGAACGAAGCTCTCGAAGCCATGATCCAACTCGGCATTCAACCCGTGGGTTCCGTCGTGGCCGGCACGGACGTTCAATGGCTCCCCCACCTCGAACCCTATATGGACGGCATCGTCCCGATCGGCACCGAATCGCAAGTCAACTTGGAACTGGTCGCCGCATTGCGGCCTGACGTCATCATCGGCGTGCGGGCACGCCATGAAAGCATTTATCCTCACCTCAGCCGCATTGCTCCCACCGTGTTTGCCGACACGTTTATGGGCACCTGGCGTGAAAACTTCCTTACCTATGCCGATGCCGTCAATCAGCGTGACAAGGCTGAGGAAATCCTCGCCGCATGGGATGCAGCGGCGGCCGATCTCTCCAAGCGTTTAGAGGCTGCAGGCGTACTCGAGTGGGAAGTCTCGGTTGTGCGCTTCAACCCCGGCACGGGTCCACTCGGTGGCGCGGCTCGCTACTACGGCAACATGAGTTTCGCAACCGACATCATCAAACGGCTCGGCTTCCGTCGCCCACCCCATCACGATCTCGACGATGTATTTGCCGTTGGCATCAACCCCGAGCAAATTCCCGAAGTCGACGGCGATGCGATCTTCTACTTTGTCATGGAAACGGGCACGGGCGAAGCCACCAGCGCCGCCCAGGCCTGGCTTTCGCAACCTCTTTGGCAAGCGCTGCGGGCACACAAAGCCGGTCGGGTTTGGGAAGTTCCGGATGAAACATGGAACAAAACTTACGGCATAGTTTCTGCCTTCTACGTCCTTGAAGACATCGAGCGCATCGTTCTCGGCGAGAACTAGCGCTACACCGCCTGCGCTCACTAGGGCGAGCCTTCGCCCTAGTGATGCGTCGTTCATTCCCTCCGAATCAACGTAAACAAAACGCAGGAGGCTTGGGGCATGGTACAAAGCGCCCGCGGGAAATGGTTGCTGATGGGTGCCGTAATGAGCATCGTTGTCCTGCTGTTTTTCGGCAGCATGGTGTGGGGTTACACCGCTACAACTTGGCGAGACGTCCTCGACGCGTACACGCAGCGTGGTGACACCATCGAGCAGCATGTCATTCGCGACCTGCGTACACCCCGCGCCGTCGTCGCTGCGATTGTCGGCGCAGCACTCGCAGTCTCCGGCACACTCATGCAGGCGATCACCCGAAACCCCCTCGCGGGTCCGAGCTTGCTCGGAATCAACGCCGGAGCCGGTCTCGCCGTCGTACTCGGCGTAACGGTTATTGGTCTCACCGAAATCCGGCATTATGTATGGTTTGCGTTTCTCGGCGCCGGCCTCACGGCACTTGCGGTTTACGGCATCGCGTCCGTTGGCAAAGAAGGGCCGACACCGCTCAAACTGACCTTAGCCGGTGCAGCGATATCCGCTCTCATCTCATCGCTTACGTCGGGACTGTTGATTCTCAATGAGAACGGCTTGCAATCGGTCATGTTTTGGATGGCCGGGAGCGTCGAAGGGCGTCCCTTGTCCTTGGTATGGCCGGTTTTGCCCCTGCTGGCTGCCGGATTCGTTTTGGCCCTTGCTGTCGGCCGTTCACTGAACACGTTTGCCCTTGGCGAGGACATCGCCAAGAGCTTGGGGCAACGCACCGGATTGCTGCGCTTGGTCGTGTCCGTCGCGGTGCTGCTTCTCGCAGGCAGCTCGGTTGCCATCGCCGGTCCGATCGGCTTTATCGGACTTGTCATCCCGCATGTCACGCGCTGGCTCGTAGGGCGCGACTACACTTGGATCATCCCTGGATCGGCGCTCTTGGGCGCCTCGTTGCTGCTGTTGTCCGACATCGGTGCACGTTTTCTGCTGTTTCCGCGTGAAGTGCCGGTCGGTACAATTACCGCCCTAGTTGGCGCCCCCTTCTTTATTTACCTTGCTCGAACGGGGTCGAAAACATGAAACAATTCGGCGCACGTCAACCTTATATGACGCTTCGCATCCCGAAACTGGGCGTTTCTTTTCTTGTCGAGCGCCAACCGCTTTGGCTTATCGCTTGCCTTGTCCTGCTTTTATTTATTTGCATGCTTTACGCAACCGGCGCCGGCTCACTGCCGATTCCAGCGAGCGATGTGTTCAAATCGCTGATCGGCCACGGAGATCCGCTGAACGATCTGATCATTCGGGAATTCCGTTTGCCGCGTGTACTCACTGCCGTACTGGCCGGCGCGGCCCTCGCATTGTCGGGTGCCGTCATGCAAGGTATGGTGCGCAACCCGCTGGCATCGCCCGATCTCATGGGCATCACATCCGGAGCCGGACTGGCGGCCGTTGTCTTCCTAAATTTCTTCAGCGGCGATTGGGGCATCCACTGGCTGCCCGTATTTGCAGCCGCTGGCGGCGCCATTGTAGCCGGTGCCGTTTTCCTGGCGGCGTGGAAAGGTGGTATTGCTCCGATCCGCATGGTCCTCATCGGCGTCGGCATCACGGCGCTGCTCGGTTCGGCGCGGACCATCATCATGCTGCAAGCGAACATTTGGCAAGCGGCGCAATCGTACACGTGGCTCGTTGGCAGTCTGCACAGCAGCTCCTGGAGCAGCGTGCAAATGCTGTTCATCTGCCTGCTTGTCCTCTCACCCCTGCTTTTCATTGCGGTGCGTTACATCAATTTGCACGCGCTGGGAGATGAAGTGGCACTCGGCGCAGGCAGTGCGCTGCAGCGTGAGCGCATCTTGCTGATCGCCCTGCTGACCGCCCTCGCCGGAGCAGGCATCAGTTTCGTCGGCGGCATCTCGTTTGTGGCATTGATGTCGCCACACATCGCCCGGCGACTTGTCGGGCCTTCTTTCGGCGCGGTGCTGCCGGCTTCTGCGCTGATCGGAGCCATGATTTTAGTCACATCCGATTTGATCGGCCGAACAATGTTCGTGCCGCTAGACATTCCCGCCGGCATTTTTACCGCCCTTATCGGCGCACCGTTCTTTCTATATCTGTTGACCAAAGTGTGGTCACGTTGAACCACGTCACTGCGTTCGTTTCGAAGTTCTAACGGGATGGTGGATCTGCATGCAACTGAGTGCGAAACATTTGACGCTTTCGTACGGAACCCACAACGTGATTGAGGACCTCGACCTCGATTTGCTTCCTGGCCGCTTCACCGTATTGATCGGCAGCAACGGATGCGGTAAATCTACGTTATTGCGCGCCTTGGCGAGATTAATGAAAGCCAAACACGGTGCCGTGTATATCGATGGGCACGCCATTGCAAAGCTGCCAACCAAAGAAGTCGCCCGCAGGCTCGCTATTTTGCCCCAATCGCACGCGGCGCCGGAAGGCATCACGGTGCTGCAGCTGGTAAAGCAAGGTCGCTTCCCACACCAGTCGTGGCGGCGACAATGGACGGAGCACGACGAACGCGTAGTTTGGCACGCTTTGGAAGCAACCAAAACCGCTGATTTGGCGCATCGCCCCGTCGACTCCCTTTCCGGCGGGCAACGTCAACGGGTGTGGATCGCCATGACACTGGCGCAAGAAACCGAAACACTCTTGCTTGACGAGCCGACGACTTACCTTGACCTCGCCCATCAGATCGAGATCCTCGACCTTTTGTACACATTGCACAAGGAAGGGAATCGTACGATCATCGTGGTGCTGCACGACCTCAACTTGGCCGCTCGGTATGCCGATCACATTGTGGCGATCCACAATCACAAGGTGTATGTCCAAGGGCCGCCTGAAGAAATCATGCGTCCCGAAATCATTCAAGAAGTGTTTTCCATCCGCTGCCAAATCATTAGAGACCCGCTCTCGGGCACCCCGATGTGCGTACCATACAGTGGGGTATGTGTGTATGATCCGGATGGCGAAATCGTGCGATAAAAAAGAGGAAATGGCAAGAGCCCGCGGAGTTGGGTGAGGGCTGGTGGGGCTATTCCGCCTTTTAGCCCCCTAAGAAGTTTGGACTGCTTGTTTGAAATGGGTTAGAGTCAAAGAGTGAACTTGAACCCGCTATTCGAAAGAAGAGAAGCTCCGAGTAGTGCGTGAAGCCATTGAAGCGAGCAACACAGCTAGTAAAGTACCAAGATACTGCAAATCGGTGACTCGGCTACCTTAACTTCAACGATTCCACCGAAATCCGCGGTCCATCTTCCATCACCGGTTTCAGGATCTTTCTCCAAGATGCCTCGTCGCCAATCGCCTATCTGGAAATTCGAAGCATAATCAAACCGAGAAACTGCCATTCCACTCTCCTGACAGCTCCACTAAAGGATGAATCACCTCAAGGTTCGGAATGCTGATACGAGAAATTCTCACAGCATCGGGTTTCCCATTTGCATCGTAATGCACTCTATATTCTACATAAACTTCGTAACGGGCTATCAAAGCATCCCGCAAATAGTTTTCTATCACTGCAACTCCTGGTTTGTCTCCGTAATAGAAGCACGGGTATGTAGCTTCATGTTCGGAATCCCTTGGCACCGTGACTCCGGTATATGGAGCCCAACCCACAAGATATGCTCCGGTAAACCCCCACCAA
>CALKAQ010000061.1 GCA_937983075.1 uncultured bacterium
CTCTCTCAGTCTACTGATCCTCATATTGGGTGTCCACTGGATCGGGGCAAGCTCAATACGAGTCCCAGAGATCCTCTACTAAAGCCCCTTTTCCCTCGCAAAAAGTCCTAGTACCACCAAATATGTTGGCAGGTGGTCCGTTGGCTGATGTGAGATCATCCCGTTGGACGCCAGAATGCCTCCATAATGGGTATATAGGAAGTCTAATCGGGGCACTTTATCTCCATGAGCCTTCTTCGCGTCGAGCAGGTAACGAAAATATTCGGCCCCCGCGCTGATCAAGCCTTGGAGATGGTGCGTGCTGGGCGAACCAAGACAGAGATTTTGGAGGCTACGGGTGCGACCGTAGCGATCTACCAAGCCAGCTTTGAAGTTGAGCGAGGCGAAATCTTCGTCATCATGGGCCTTTCGGGGAGCGGCAAGTCCACACTGGTCCGCTGCCTCAACCGACTCATCAACCCGACCGCAGGGAAGATCTTCATCGGCGACGATGAGATCACAGCCGCTGATCCCCCTACGTTGCGGGAGATTCGTCGGCGCAAGATCGCTATGGTTTTCCAGCAGTTCTCCCTCTTCCCCCACTTGAGCATCGTAGAGAACGCAGCCTACGGCCTGCGCGTCCAAGGGGTTCCGGCAGAAGAGCGCAGGAAGAGAGCCATGGCGGTTCTTGAGCAGATGGGCCTTGCGAGCTGGGCGGATGCCAGCATTGAAGATCTTAGCGGTGGTATGCAACAGCGTGTAGGGCTGGCAAGGGCACTCGCTACGGAACCGGACATTCTGCTGATGGACGAACCCTTCAGTGCCCTCGACCCCTTGATCCGCCGCGACTTACAGGATGAGCTCATTCGGCTGCGCTCGGACTTCGACAAGACCATCGTCTTCATCACCCATGATCTGGATGAAGCACTTAAACTGGGAGACCGGGTTGCCGTGATGAAAGATGGCATCATCCACCAAATTGGCACGCCCGAAGAGATTTTGCAGGCACCGGCCACGGACTACGTAGCTCTTTTCGTTGAAGGCGCGAACCCTCAGCACGTTCTCAATGCAAGCCACATTATGCAGAAGCCGGACGCCCTCATCCGCGCCTCCGACGGGCCTCGGGTAGCCTTACGTGAGATGCAGGCTGAAGGTTTGTCGAGCGTCTTTGCGATAGAACGGGACGGGACCTTGGCCGGCCTGGTGTTAGCCGACGACGCAATCGAAGCAATCAAACGGGGTGAGACCAACGTTCGCAGCATCGTGGTGACGGACATCCCAAAAGTGAGTCCGGATACACCGATGGACGAGCTCGTGGCCATTGGAGCTGAGTCACGGTACCCTGTAGCCGTTGTGGACGCGGCTAACCGGCTACAGGGCATCGTCGTCCGTGTCAACATCCTGAGCGGGCTGATCGCCAAATCCGCCCAGACGACTGACGGCGAGGAGGCGAGATCGTAGTGGATGTCTGGTATCGCATTCCCCTCGGCGACTGGGTTGACGTAGTGGTCGCCTGGCTCCTGGAGACTTTTCGCGGTCTGTTTCGCACCTTAAGTAGTTGGATCGGCGGCTACGTCGACTTTGTGGAGCATCTGCTGACCTCGGTGCCCTTTTGGCTCCTGACCTTGATCATCGTCCTCCTCGCGTACCGCATAGCCGGCCGCGGGGTGGGTCTGTTCGCACTGCTCGGACTGCTGCTTGTTTCGAGCCTTGGACTGTGGGATCTCGCCATGAGCACGTTGGCCCTCGTCTTCACCGCCACATTCGTCTCGATGCTCATCGGCGTACCGCTGGGCATCTTGGCAGCCCGCTTTCGCACGGTCGATGCCATTCTGCGGCCCATCCTTGACATCATGCAGACCATGCCGAGCTTCGTGTATCTCATTCCTGCCCTTATGTTCTTCGGCATCGGTCAGGTCCCGGGCGTTGTGGCCACGGTCGTTTTCAGCATGCCTCCTTCTATCCGCTTGACCAACTTAGGCATCCGCCAAGTCCCTTCACACCTGGTTGATGTCGCCCGCTCCTTTGGTGCTACACCGAGTCAGACGCTCTTCGGGGTCCTGCTGCCCTTGGCACTTCCCACCATCATGGCCGGGGTCAATCAGACGATCATGCTCTCGTTGTCTATGGTGGTAGTTGCCGCGATGATTGGCGCCGGCGGCCTAGGCAGCGTGGTACTGAGTGCCATCCAGCGAGTGCAGATCGGAACAGGATTTGAAGGTGGCATCGCCATCGTCGTCTTCGCCATCATCCTGGACCGCACGACACAAGCGTTGTCCAAGATGCGAAGGTCTCAGGAACGAGGCCGCAGCCGTGTGTGGGCCGCTGTGCTCGGTTCCCTCGTAGCACTCGCCCTGCTCTTTGCGTGGTTAGGCGGTGATCGGGCTCCTGTCGGTCAGACTGTAAGGATTGCCTTGCCGCCTTGGACCACGTCACCTCCAACGACGTACATCGCCAAGCTGCTCCTAGAGGAAGTGGGCCTAAACGTGGAGATCGATCAGGCGGACGCGGGCGTTGCGTACCAAGCCTTAGCTGCAGGAGATATCGATCTGCTGGTCGACGCGTGGATGCCCAATCTCCATGCCAACTACTTTGAGACTTATGGAGACCGCATTGAAATTGTTGGAGTGCCCATTTACACGGGAGCGGAAGTCGGATGGGGCGTGCCGGCCTACGTCCCTATAAACTCGGTAGAGGAGTTAAACCGGTACGTCCAGGAGTTTGGCGGCCAAGTCATTGGAATCGAGCCCGGCGCCGGCATGATGCAAGTGTCGGAGCGAATCATTGACGTTTATGATCTAAACTATGAGCTTGTAGCTGGAAGTGAGTTTGCGCTCCTGGCGACAATGAATGAGGCTTTTGCCAACAAAGAGTGGCTCGTCTTCCTCGCTTGGAGACCGCACTTCATGTTTATCCAACACGACATCAAGCTTCTCGAAGAGCCGAGGGGACTGTGGACCCAAGATGATGTGGTGAAGGTGGCCCGAAAAGGATTTGCCGACGAGTTTCCTGAAGCGGCTGCGCTGCTTGGCGCGTGGAACATGCCCATCGAAGATGTCGACTGGATGATGCACGAGATCGAAGTAAAGGGCCGTTCGGCAGAGGAAGTTGCCAGAGAATGGGTGAACGATAACCGAGAGCTTGTGGACCTGTGGTTGAGGGGCGATGAGGGTTAGGCTCCCTCTGACAACAAGCTCTGGGTGACTCACCCGGCTCGATAGCTCCGCCCGGAATCTCCCAGAACTCTTTATACGGCGGTTGTGTTCTGCTCCACCGACCCTTCCAGCCTGTTTCGATACCGCGGACCTACCGCGTTCCCCATCGAGCCTGAGGTAACAAAAAAGCCCGCCAAGGCGGGCTTGTGGTGGCCCCGAGAGGAATCGAACCTCCGGCACGCGGTTTAGGAAACCGCTGCTCTATCCACTGAGCTACGGGGCCAATTCCGATTATACCATTTTCCCCACGGTGATTCAACGGAAAGACTCGCCACCGCCTGGATCCTATTGGTCGCTCTCTCCACTCCGAGCCGCCTGTGATCAGTTCGCCCCAATTGCCCTTCCGAGGTTCCCGTCCTGCATAGACCTAACCAATTCCTGCACCTCTTCGATGAGTGCTGAAAGGGCATGGGCCGGAACTGCCGAGAGCGTAGTATCTGCGTACTTTGTCAGCGTAGGAAATGCGCTCAACAGACCGCGGACCTCGTTTTTGGTCAGCCTGCCTTCGCCCAACGTCACGATGGCTCTCAGCAAACTATTTTTCAGTAGGGCTTTCCGCTGGTCAACAATCGCTCGCAAAACATACTGTACAGGTTGTTCCTTCGGTGAAGGGACTGGCGTTTTCCGGGCCGCGACAATGCTCACTTCGTCCATTTGCTTATGTAACGCCACCTCGAACTTTGCCCCCACTAGCAGAGACTCTGGGGTTCTGCGGGCCATTTGGAACTGTCTGCTAGAAATCACGCCATACACGACCTCGTAGTCACAAAATAGGAGCGATCTAAGGAAGTACCGCTCGTAGTGAGGGACCAAGCTAATGACTGCCGCATCAGGCCCCTTGCCCGCCCTTCTTTTTACATCTATCTGAGTGGCAACGAAACGTCTCATGCCGATTGCATTTTCTTTGACTTGAAGCGATCGGGCAGTGGCCGCGTCAAATCCAATCAGATCAACTTCACCACTATGCTCATCGACGATCTCCTGCAAAGCAGAACAGGTACCGGAATCCGAGTCATGTAGCGAATCCGTTGCGTGCATTCCCTGAGTATATATCTTTGGCTGCTCATCCATGGAACGACCGGCAACGACTTTCCACGTTCTTGGAGTAGGGCGGCAGATGTAGGTAAGCGTCAAATCGCCCACACCTTGCTGGCGTCGTGACGCCGAGAGATAATCTCTCCAGAACGAATGTGAGAGGGTGTCTCCGATGACGCGTCATGAGCGCCGGCTTATGTGGCAGGAACGGGTGGATCA
>CALKAQ010000062.1 GCA_937983075.1 uncultured bacterium
CCGCTCGTGCATCTGCGGAGGCGACAGCGCCGTGCTGCTCCCGTATGGACTCAACGGAAATCGGTTCGACGTCCTCCACCGTGGATGACGCGAAAGTTGTTGTGGATAGTGACGTTTGAACATTCGGTATCGTAGATTTTACTGATACCGGGTGGGACGCAGTGAGCGACGGTACATGTACATCGGGGCTCGCTGCACCGAGTTGTCGCCGACTGGCGATTTCTCCCGCCTCGCCCGTCTGTATTTCGATTTCGCCCTGCATCGACGCTGCGGCGGACGTTTCCCGAGTTCTTCCGGTCATCGACGCGGAGGGCGCCGCAACGACGTCACTTTGCGAGCGATCGGCCGCAGCTGCCGATTGCTGGCGGACGTTGTTGCCGGACAACATCTGCTCGATAGCGTCACGTTGATCACTTGTCAGCTTGCCGAACGCGGCGCCGTCTTCCCCATCAAACGGCACCGAAGCGCGATGAGCCCCTTGAGTTTCCGGCTCAGCCTCATTGTCAGACACGACGTCAGACACAACTGTCGATTGTTCTGCCGCTTCTAGGTCGGAAAAACGGGAATGCAGGGAAGCCCCTTCTGCTTGTTCAGTTTCTTGTTCAGCTTTGGACATCGCAGATGCCGAGCGCCGCACGGTCGAAGTCTTCAGGCTGAAAGACCTCAAAGCGTTATCGACGGGAGAAGCCGCTTTACCGATTCGATCCAACACCGGAAGGGCAAGCGGTTTAACGTTTGTATCGGCGCTGTGGCCCCATTGCCACACCTGCAGGAGAATGGACGCAGTTTCCAGCATCTCTGAGACATCCATGTCCCGCTTGAGAAACTTTTCAAGCTTGGCTCGTAGGGCAGGATCCAGTTTTATTTCGCTGTGGAGGAGCTGCCATGCCGTTTTCCGCAATTCTTCAATGGTCGGAATGGCTGCTCGTTCTTTCCATCCGCTCTTCACATACGGTGCGAAATGGATTTCGTTGTTGTGGAAGTCTTCGTCGGAGATCGGCCGCTTGGACGCATCTTCCCATTCAATCATCCATCCCGTCCATTCGGCTATGAGCGAATCTTCCGCGGGCACCTTGATAAGGGAGGGTAAGACCTCACCATTCCCCCGAACGGTGCTGTTTACCGGCATATTCACTTCTTCGCCGCCGGGGTCCAGACGCTCATGGCCTACGGTGAGCATCTCCTCATGCTGTTCGAATTCGGCCAGAAGCGCGGCAAAGACATCTCCGGCTTCCATGAGTTTCCGGCTCAACTGAGACGCGTAGCTGCCCTCAGGAACCGAATTTCCACTTCGGACGCCCGTTGCACCATGCACCAGACGCCGCCTCCTTCTTCATCAAAATACCGACCCCCGCGAAAACCGACGCTGGCCTTCAGCCTTATCCGTCGCCGGCCATCATGCTGCTGATTCTCGCCGCTCGTTCAGCCTCCAGCTGAGCAAGCACCCTCGCTCCCTTGCGCTCCGACATGGACAACAGCACGCGAATCAGCAGTGTATCGCTCATTTCTTCCGCTATGGCAGCCACTTCTTCCGGGCTCATCTGCTCGTAGTAGCCAACCAAGCGATCCAAATTGTCGTCGAGTGTGTAGCGTTCTTGCAAAGCTTCCCATTCTCGCCGCAAGGCTTCACGCTCTTGCTCCAATTGAAGCCGTTCCAATTCGAGTCTTCGTTTTTCCAGCTCCAGTTGAGCTTCCCGCTCGGCTAAGTCGTATTCCGCCTCCTGCCAAGCGAGCCGCTCTCTTTCAAGAGCCGCCAACCGATCCTCGATTGCGGATCGCCGCTCCAGACCGAGCTGATACGTGGCAGCGTAGTCGGCGTAAGCCGGTACGTTTTGCAGACGTTCCAGGACAAACAACTCGACGTCGATGAGCTGCATGCGATCGAGCATGTATACGGCTGAACCGGCTATACCCAACAAAATCAAAATGGATAAAACAACACGCCACACCGATGGTAAACCTCCTGCAGTTCAAGCGCAGTGGGAGCTAAAACGATGACTGCTATTGGCCGGATCCGTACATGCCGCCGGTTGACTGCATCGCTGAAAGCACCCGAGCGGCGTTTAACAAACCGATTTCGTCCATCAACTGCTGCTCCCGACGGTTTTCTTCCTGTTGAAACAAGGCGAAATGTTTCTCCCGCAGCTTCTCGAAGGTCCTGCGCTCCTGCATCGCTTTACGCACCGCCATTTCCGCCTCATTGCGGGCTTGCAGCGCCGCTGCGACTTTCGACTGCGCTTCGCTCAGCCGAGCTTTTAAACTGGCGACGTGAATATGTGCTTGATTGACATCATCAAGGGGAAACGGATGTCGCTGCTGCAACTCCCTGAGATGTTCACGTGCGGCAGTAAGCTGTTGTTCAATCGCTTCTTGCTCGAGCAAAGCTTCCCGCCAAGCTCGGTCTTTGCGAACCCAAAGTTCGCGCAAATGGTTTTCGTTGCGTCGCTTGATGTCGAGAATTCGTTCAAAACGAAATTTGAACTTTCTCACGGCTCATTCTCGCGTCCTTCTTCTTCTGCGTACGATTGATAAAAGGTCTCCAACGCCTGCTTGGTTTCATGCCAACCCGAAAGATCGGTGGCCGGCTGCTGCAGGAATTGTTGAATCCACGGCATGTGCTTGAGTGCTCGTTCGACACGCATATCGCTGCCCCGTTCGTAAGCCCCGATCTGGATGAGGTCTTCGGCTTCACGGTATGCGGCCAACATATCCCGCATGGCGTTGGCCGCTCGCTGTTGGGTTGGTTCCGTCACCTCGTTCATCACGCGGCTGACACTGGCCAGTACGTCGATGGCCGGATAATGGTTGCGTTCAGCCAGTCGGCGGGACAGCACGATGTGGCCGTCCAAAATGCTTCGCAACGCATCTGCTACCGGATCGTTGAGATCATCGCCGTCGACGAGAACCGTATAGATTCCCGTGATCGTTCCTTTTTCGGCGGGCCCTGCCCGCTCCAACAGCTTGGGCAGCAGAGCGAACGTCGACGGAGGATACCCTTTGGTCGCCGGCGGTTCCCCGGCGGTCAAGCCGACTTCCCGCTGCGCCATCGCAAAACGCGTCACCGAATCCATCATCAGCAGCACGTCTTTTCCTGCGTCGCGAAAGAATTCCGCGATCGCGGTCGCTACCAATGCGCCCCTCACACGAACGAGAGCTGGCTGGTCGGAAGTTGCCACCACGACAACCGAACGCGCCAACCCTTCCGGCCCTAGGTCCCGCTCGAGGAATTCGTTGACTTCACGTCCGCGCTCTCCGATGAGCGCGATGACGTTCACATCGGCATCCGCGCCACGCGCCACCATGCCCAGCAGCGTGCTTTTGCCCACACCGCTGCCGGCGAAAATTCCCATGCGCTGTCCACGGCCTACGCTGAGCAGACCGTCGATGGCACGAATACCCAACGGCAGCATATCGCGAATTCTTCCTCGGCGCAGGGGATGTGGAGCGTCGGCCGTTGCCAGGCGAAATCCCTCGGGACGCAAGGGAGGCCCATCGTCAATCGGCTCTCCAAGGCCGTTGAGAACACGCCCGAGAAGACGATGGCCGACAGGTACGCGGAAAGGTGCACCAGTAGAGACGACCAAAGACCCCGGTGCAATACCCGTCATTTCACCCAATGGCATCAACAAAATGCGTCCGGCCCTGAATCCGACGACTTCCGCCGCGAGCGGTTCTCTTCCCGGGGATTCGATGAGCAGCACGTCGCCCACCGAAGCATCAGGTCCGTCTGCTTCGATGCCTAAGCCGACGATTTGCACCACACGGCCGATTCGCGGCGTCTCTTGCGTGGATATCACGACGTTTTGCAAATAGTCCCAGTCAATCGTCAGCGCTTCAAGACTCATCGTGGCGTACAGCCTCCTCAAGGGCTCGAATCAAACGGGACCAACGAATCGATGCCCTGCCGTCAACCCATCCCCATTCCGTCTCAATGCGGACATCGCCCATGCGGAGACTCGGATCCGCTGCGATTTTCCAGCGTATCCCGGACCCCGCGGCCACCTCGCTGAGACGGCGTTCGACTTCCGGGTGTTCGACGACCGCGGGCGGCAGGTGAATTGTCACCCGGCTTTCCTCTTTCAAGTCGTGAAGAAGCGAACCCGCAATCGATACCGTAGTTTCCGGATCGGGAAGCTGGCGCCTTATTACTCTCTCGGCAAGAAGCACCGCAAACTTTACGATGTCCGATTCCATGCGAGCCAGAGCCGTACGGCGCTCCTGACCGAGATCATTCACCGCCTTTTCGAGGGCAGTGAAGATTTGCGCCATTTCCTCGCGCACTTGCTTGGCAGCCTCTTCTTTGCCCGCAGCGAAACCGGCGTCAAAACCTTCTTCATAGCCGGCTTTGCGCGCTTCCGCTTCGATCGCCTCAACGCGATTCGTCGCTGCGGCAACGATGTTTTCCGCCCTCTCCGCAGCCAGACGCACCATGCGAGCAGCTCGCTGCGACGCTTCACGCACGATAGCCGCCGCGTCAAAAAGCGCTCGAGTCGACTCGCGTTCCGACTCACTCAGCACCATTTCAGGCTGCTCAACGTCCGGCGGGCCCGTTTGAATCATTTCGGCATACGGGACGGCCGCTCGAACTTGATTGGCTTCCGATCCGGCCTTGATGATTCTAGAGAATGATTTCATCTTCTCCGCCTCGCGCGATGACGATTTCACCAGCCTCCTCTAGCCTGCGAATAATGGCGACAATGCGCTGCTGCGCTTCTTCGACATCCTTGAGCCGCACGGGCCCCATGACTTCCATGTCTTCTCGGATGATTTGAGCTTGCCGTTTTGACATGTTTCGGAAGATGTGGGCGGTCACTTCCTCGCTGGCTGTCTTCAGTGCATATTGCCAATCCCTTGGATCGGCTTCCTGAATCACCGTGCGCAAATCGCGGTCGCGCAACCGGATGATGTCTTCGAAAATAAACATGCGTTTGCGAATTTCTTCGGCCAGCTCCGGATCGTCTTCTTCGAGGGCTTCCATGATGGTTTTCTCGGTCCCTCGATCCACCAAATTGAGAACTTCCACCGCAACGTCAATGCCCCCGGCCTGTGCAACATCTTGGGTAACAAAGGCCGCGAGCTTTCTTTCAAGCGTTCCCTCGACTTCTTCGATCACTTCGGGAGCGGTTTGGTCGAGCTTCGCCAAACGTTTGGCCACATCGACTTGCAATTCGGGGCTCAACGAGCTGAGGATCATGCTCGCTTGTTCCGGATCGAGGTACGCCAAAATCAGTGCAATGGTTTGTGGATGTTCATTTTGAATGAAATTGAGGAGCTGAGTCGCATCGGTCTTGCGAGCAAAATCGAAAGGCCTGACCTGCAGCGATGCCGTCAAGCGCTGGAGAATATTTCTCGCTTTCTCCGGCCCCAAGCTTTTTTCAAGTATTTCACGGGCATAATCCATGCCGCCTTGTGCAATGAATTCTTCTGCGTGCAGCATGGTATAAAACTCTTCGATGATTTGATCGCGCACTTCCGGCTCGACATTGCGGACATTCGCGATTTCCATGGTCAATTGCTCAATGTCTTCCTCACGCAAATGACGAAAGACTTGACTTGACACCTGGGGCCCAAGGGTGATCATCAGCACCGCGGCCTTCTGCCGCCCGCTCAAACGCGCCTCCGGACGCGAAACGGAAATTGCCACGCATATCACCACTTTCTCCTAGCTGCCCTATCGCCGTGAACCGAGCTGCTGCCTTCATTCTTCGGCGAGCCAGCTCCGCAGCAGCCTTGCTACTTCTTGTGGCCGCTCGGTTGCCACCGCTTCGAGTTCGGCTCGCATTTGCGCTCTGCGCCGCTCAGCCAATGTCATGACAGGCTTGCCTAAATCGAGCAGCACATCGTCGTCAACCTGAACATCGAGCGACTGCCTCGGTTGGGCTGCACCGCGCCGCCGCAACAACAAGGCCATCAACAGTCCTGCAACGAGTGCACCGATTGTTGTATAAACCCACCACGGCATAGTGCTGGACTCAGGTGGCAATGGTGCAGGGACATCAGCCATTACCGGCTGACTTAAGAAGGGCATGCTGTCAACGCTGATGGTATCCCGGCCAGGCCGGATGCCGGCTACGGCCGCAACCTGATCAGTGATCCTTTGAATGGTGAGCGGATCCAAATCGCCGTCGATCAGCACGGCTACCGAGAGGCGCTCAATCTGCCCCGGTGCCTGCTCCCTAAACGTATAGCTTCGATTGTGTTCGTAATTGATGATTTCTTCGGTATACTGGTACTCACCCGGAGTGCCATCGGCTTCCCCCACGTATCCCGGGATGTTGCTGTCGACACCCGGAACACCGCCGACGATGCCACCGCTCAAATCACCGGAATACCTTTCGGTGATGATTTGTTCACTGCGCGGCAACCCGGTTCGGGTTCCGGACGGTGCGGAAAACTCTTCGATTTCTTCACGCAGCAAGTCGAAATTCATTTCGGCACGCACGCGTGCAATGACGGCACCACGCCCGTAGGCAGGTTCCAGCAAACTTTGAATCGCCCGTTCGATTGAACGTTCAACCTGCTGCTGTATCTCGAGCTGCTTGGCAATGCTGTCCGCACCCGCTCCCCCGATTTGGGCCATTCGCAATTGATCGGTGAGGACATTGCCGGCAGTATCGACCACGGTGACCATATCGGGATGTAGACCTTCGACGCTGTAGACGAGAAGGTTTACGATCGCTTGGATGTTATCGGTAGTAAGACTCCGGCCCGGATACAACCTGAGCTGAACCGACGCCGAAGGTTCTTGCTGCTGGTCAATAAAAACACGTCGTTGCGGCAAATTGATGCTTACCCACGCATCCTGTACTTGTTCGAAATTGAGGATCGCGCGGGTTATATGGCCCTCAAGCGCACGCTGCCTTTGCACGTGAAGCTCGAAGTCCGTCATGCCAAGTTTTGTCTCGTCAAACAATTCCCAGCCCGCGACGCCGCTCCGCGGCAGCCCGCGCCCCGCCATGTCCAAGCGGACGCCGGGGACCTGGTCAGCCGGGATGCGGATTTCCCTGCCGTCGTCGCTGAGCTGATATGGAATGCCCTGCTCCCGCAAAATGGCAACCACTTCGGCTGCATCCCCCGGCTGCAACCGACTGTAAAGAACCTCATATGCTGGCCCTCCCCCGTAGCGGGCCAATACGAAGACAAAGGCTGCAATCAAGACAACCGTTCCGCCGACTGTGGCAACCCGCCATACAGGCGCCATACCGGCCCATACAGCCTTTGCTCGTTCCAAAGCACTGGCCAGCCGTTGCTTCACACCACGTTCCTCCTGATTAAACTAGAAACTCGCTAAAGTTGCATGCGGCTTATTTCTTGATAGGCCTCGACAACTTTGTTGCGTATCGCGGTGGTGAGCTGCAACGCCAGATAAGCCTTTTCAGTCGCAATGGTAACCTGATGCAGATCTTCGACTTGCCCCAGAGCGAGCTGAGTTGTCAAAACATCCGCTTCACGTTGAAGCCGATTGACATCTTCCAAAAAACCTTTGAGAACATCTGCGAACGATTGATCACTCGATGCCGCCGTCGACAGTGGACGGACGTTCAATCCAGAGTGAATCGACTGAATGCCACTGACAGGCACGCTATGTTTCCTCCCCTCAATAGAAACACGACATCCGGCCGCTCACTACCTTGGAAAACTCGGAAGTTCAACGCAATGACACATCATCGTCAATGCGGAGCATGCCAAAGGCGGTTTATGCCCGACCAATCTCCAGAGCTTTCATCGCCATGCTTTTGAAAGCATTGATCGCTGTGACATTGGCTTCATAAGCCCTGCTGGCCGAAATCAAATCGACCATTTCGTGTACCGGATGCACATTAGGCATGGCGACCATGCCGTTTTCATCAGCATCCGGATGCCCCGGATCATATCGAAGCTGAGGCGGGGACGGATCTTCGATGATCGCACTGACACGAACTCCCATTCCCGACGAAACAGACGATCGATGCAGACGAGCAGATGGGCGAACGGGTCGGAACGGATGGCGCGCATCGGCTTCCCTAGGCGTAAAAACAGGAATCTGACGGCGATACGGGCCACCGTTTTCGGTGCGGGTTGTGTTCACGTTGGCTAAATTGTTGGAGATAATGTCCATCCGAAGGCGTTCTGCGGTGAGAGCCGAAGCGCTGATATCCATGGCTGCGAAAAGATTCAACGCACGCTACCTCCCATCACGGATTACTGAACGCAAAGCGGTGTACCGGCTGTTTAGCTGCTGAACAAGCGCATTGTACAAAATCGTGTCTTTGGCAAGCTGCGCAGCTTCCCGCTCAATGTCAACGTTGTTTCCATCATTTCGCATGACGTTGCTTTCATCCGCAAGCATGGTACGCTTCACCGTTCGGGCGGCAGAAAGATGCCTTGGGTGCGAACGCGTCAGCTGCAAACGCTCCCTTCCGACCAACGATTCTTGCAACCACGCTTCAAACGGAACCGTCTGCCGTTTATACCCAGGCGTTTCCGCATTGGCGATATTGTGAGCCGTAGCTCGCTGCCTGCTCGAGACACCATCGAGCGCAAGGGTCAGCAAATTGTCAACAGGACCGAAAATGCGCACTCCCGACAATTCACCCACCTTTTTATTATTTAGTCTTTTCGGTGGTAAAGGTCGAAAAGGTTAACAAAATCTTCGACAGAAAAATAAGGAATCCTGCATTTCTTGACAGGATCCCTCGAAAATCGAATCCACAATTTAATTATCGGCAAAAGTTGTCATGAACTTGAGTGAGAACGTGTAAGGAAATGAGAAAATCCTACAGAATGTAGCGGCTGAGGTCTTGATCTTTGACGAGTGAGGAAAGGCGTTCTTGGACGTAAGCGCGGTCAATGACAAACTTATAGCCGGCATACTGCGGAGCTCGGAATGAAATATCCTCCAGAAGACGCTCAAGCAGTGTATGCAGTCGCCTTGCACCTATATTTTCCGTGGTCTCGTTGACTTTCTCGGCCAATTCGGCGATTTCATCGATGCCGTCGGGCGTGAATTCGATGGTGACGTTTTCGGTCGCGAGCAGCTCGATGTATTGCTTGGTCAAGGCGTTGCTCGGCTCCGTCAAAATGCGACGAAAATCTTCTTTTACCAACGAATCGAGCTCGACTCGAATCGGAAACCGCCCTTGCAGCTCCGGAATGAGATCGGAAGGCTTGGAAACGTGAAAGGCCCCCGCAGCGATGAACAGCATGTGATCCGTTTTGACCGGACCATACTTCGTCATGACGGTCGAGCCTTCAACGATGGGCAGAATATCGCGCTGCACACCTTCCCGCGAGACGTCCGGACCCGTTGTTTCTCGACCGCAGATTTTATCGATCTCGTCGATGAAAACGATTCCCGTCGTCTCGGCTCGTTCGACGGCTTCTTGGGCGACTTCATCCATGTCAATCAGTTTATGCGCCTCTTCCTGTGCGAGGATGCGGCGGGCTTCCGATATCTTGACACGACGCCGGCGCCGTTTTTTCGGCATGATGTTGCCGAACAGGTCTTGCAAATTGACGCCCATTTCTTCCATTCCGGTTCCCGAAAACACTTCAAGCATGGGCGGCCGTTGATCTTCTACCTCGATTTCGATGATCTGGTCTTCGAGCTCGCCGGCCTTGAGCTGCTGTTTGACCCTGCGACGTTTCTCTAGAATTTCTTCTTGTTGGTCATTTTCATCCGTTTGCGACGCGGCGGAGGTCCCTGGCCGCTGTGCCATGCCGAATATGGCGCTCAATGGATTGAAACCGGCTGCCTTCGACGGCATGGGGACCAAGATTTCGACAATACGCTCATCCGCCATTTCTTTCGCCTTTTCTTCGACCTGCGCCATCCGTTCCGCTTTCACCATGCGAACGGCCGTTTCAACGAGATCACGCACGATCGATTCGACATCGCGGCCGACATAACCCACTTCCGTAAACTTGGTCGCTTCCACTTTGATAAACGGAGCACCGGAAAGTTTGGCCAATCGACGCGCAATTTCCGTCTTGCCAACGCCGGTGGCACCGATCATCAAAATATTCTTTGGAACAACCTCATCGCGTATGGATTCCGGCAGGCGGGCTCTGCGATAGCGATTGCGCAAAGCAATGGCTACGGCACGTTTCGCTTTTTCCTGCCCCACAATGTATTGATCAAGTTCTTCTACGATTTCTTGCGGTGTATAACCCATGTGGTCGGGCACGGGACGTCCTCCTAAAGTTCTTCAACAGTGATGTGATGATTGGTGTACACACAAATGTCTGCAGCGATTTCCAATGCTCGTCGGCAGATCTCGGGAACGCTTAAATCGGAATGAGCCGCCAATGCCCGAGCGGCTGCCAGTGCATATGTACCGCCTGACCCCACGCTCGCAATGCCGTCATCGGGCTCGATCACATCTCCGGTTCCCGATATGATGAGCACGTTCTCCGTATTCGCAACGACGAGGAGCGCCTCGAGACGGCGCAGTATACGGTCCGTGCGCCACTCTTTGGCGAGTTCAACGGCAGCACGCACCAAATTTCCCTGGTAGGTTTCGATATGACTCTCAAACTTTTCGAAGAGACTGAAGGCATCGGCCGCGGCTCCGGCGAACCCGGCGATAATCTTGCCGTGGTAAAGGCGGCGCACTTTTTTTGCTCGCTGCTTCATCACAGTGTGTTCGCCCATGGTTACCTGCCCATCGCCGGCAATGGCCGCGCGGCCGTCACGACACATAGCTACGATTGTAGTTGCGCGAATGGGAATCATCAACGGCATCCTTTCCTGATATACAACGAGGGGCCCACCCCATGCTTATGCCCTCATGGACGTTGAAGATGCTGGCGTTTTCGCCGGTTCCTCTTCTGCGACGCTCTCGAGTTCAGGCAGCGGTTCCTGAGTAAAATCGCATTCTTTCGACGAGCAAGCCCATATCGGCCCTTGACCGCGCCGGTTGCGCTCGATGAGAAGTGAACCGCATTGCGGACATTTCGCGTTGACAGGGCGCTGCCAGCTGGTAAACTCGCATTCCGGGTAGGTTGAACAACCGTAGAATGTCCGGCCGCGGCGCGAACGGCGTTCGACGATGTCGCTGCCACATTCCGGACACGGCACCCCAATTGAAACGAGCAACGGTTTGGTATTGCGACATTCGGGAAAACCCGGGCACGCAAGAAACTTTCCGTATCGGCCCCACTTAATCACCATGTTGCGGCCGCATTCTTCGCAAACCTCATCCGTTTCCTCATCCGCGATTTCCACTTGTTCGACCAACCGGTGAGCTCCCTGCAAGGCGATTTCGAAAGGCTCGTAGAATTCGCGGACGACATCTTTCCAATTGAGTACGCCTTCTTCGATTTGGTCGAGCTTAAGCTCCATATTAGCCGTAAATTCGACATCAACGATGTCCGGGAAATGCTCCTTGAGCAAGTCGACAATGATTTGCCCCAATTCGGTCGGCACGAAACGTTTGTCTTCGCGTACAACATAGCCTCGCCGCTGAATGGTGTCAATAATGTTCACGTAGGTGCTCGGCCGACCGATGCCGCGTTCCTCCAAGGTTTTGACGAGCATCGCTTCGGTGAAGCGCGGTGGAGGCTGCGTAAAGTGCTGTTTTGCCGTCAACTCGCGCCGCTTCAACGAAACACCTTCGTTGAGTTCCGGAAGCGTTTTGTCTTTCTCTGGCTTTTTGTCCTCGTCGTTATCGTCATCTTGCTGCTCGATGTACAGCGTCATAAAACCTGGAAACTTCACGGTCGATCCGGTTGCTCGGAATACGTAGTCGCCGGCGGAGATATCCGCAGAAACCGTGTCGAAAACGGCTGGCGACATTTGGCTGGCAACGAACCGTTCCCAAATCAACTTGTACAGCCGATGCTGATCCCGTTTGAGGTACGGCTTCACCGATGTCGGCGTGCGCAGCGTGGATGTCGGGCGGATCGCTTCGTGTGCGGCTTGTGCACCTTGTCTGCTTTCGTACTGGAACGGTTTTTCCGGACGATACTCGGCACCAAATTCTTTCTCGATGTATTCGCGGGCTTCGACCTGGGCTTCTTCGGCCACACGGGTCGAATCGGTTCGCAGGTAGGTGATCAGACCGACCGTGCCCTCGTCGCCGACATCGAGACCTTCGTATAATTCTTGTGCCAACTGCATCGTCTTCCTGGCGGAAAAACCAAGTTTGCGGGATGCTTCTTGCTGCAGCGTGCTCGTCGTAAACGGTGCAGCTGGATTGCGCCGCCGCTCGCGCTTCGTCACCGAAGTGACGACAAACTGCGCATTTTGCAGCTCATGGAGTACCGACTCGGCCTCCTCTTTATTGCGGAGCTCAATTTTGTCTTTGCCACGGCCGTGCAACTTGGCCTCAAAGCGGCCGCCGTCTGGAGTTTCAAGTTCTGCAACGATGCTCCAATATTCTTCCGGTTGGAAAGACGCTATTTCTTCCTCGCGGTCACAAATGATGCGAAGCGCAACGGATTGGACACGACCGGCACTCAGCCCGCGCTTCACTTTCGCCCACAAAAGCGGACTTAGTTTATAGCCGACCAATCGGTCGAGTACACGCCGGGCTTGCTGAGCGTCCACCAGATTTGGATTGATCGGGCGCGGCTCTTTGATGGCATTTTGTATCGCACGCTTAGTGATCTCATGAAAAACAATGCGATTATGGGCATCTTCCAGCTTCAGGGCTTGTGCCAAATGCCATGAAATTGCCTCGCCTTCCCTGTCGGGGTCAGCGGCGAGCAAGACGCGGTCGGCGCTCTTGGCGGCTTTGCGCAATTCCTGCAAAACCTTTCCTTGGCCGCGCACTGTAATGTACTTCGGTTCAAAATCGTTTTCAATATCAACACCAAACTGACTTTTCGGCAAATCACGGATATGCCCCATCGAAGCCTTCACGGTGTAGTTGCGTCCGAGGAACTTCCGTATGGTTTTCGCCTTTGTCGGTGACTCCACAATAATGAGGGTTTTAGCCAAAGCCGGCAGCACCTCCGACTACACTGTGTTCATGCATAACTAAGTGCTCATATTACCATATCGTAGGGAAAGGCGTCCAACCAATCTTTAGGAGAAAGTTCGGCTAATCCGAACACGCGGTTCAAACCGGTCTCTCTCAAGGCGTATGACGGCACCGGTGATTTCAAGCTCCGTGAGTATCGCGCGCACTTGAGACACAGTTCTGCCAGAACGTTCCACAAGTTCGTCGACTGAAGCTGCCTCTCCTGCAAAATATCGCATGAAATCGCCATATGCGGGGTTCTCAAGCGGTTCGGCGACCGGAATGTCCGCTTTTTTCCCGGACAGAGACATTTTATTAAGCGCACTCAGCACGTCAGCTGCGGATTCAACGAGCAGGGCTCCTTCCCTTAAGAGCTGATTGCTTCCTTGGCAAGAAGGTCTTCCGGCATCCCCCGGGCAGGCCATGATTCGCGCATTGAAATCATCTGCAAAGTCTGCGGTGATCAGGGCACCACTGCGAATCGGAGCCTCAACCACGAGCACTGCCTCCACTAATCGAGCGATGGTGGCATTGCGCAGCGGAAACTGATAGGCGATCGGTGGCGTCCCGCAAGGAAACTGCGACACCACTGCTCCGTTCTTCACAATCTCACCGAAGAGCGTAGCGTGCTGCGGCGGGTAAACCCTATCGATGCCGCAGCCGATGACCGCCACGGTCCGGCCGGTTTCAAGCGCTCCGCGGTGAGCGGCAGCATCAATGCCCGCTGCCAGGCCGCTGACAATGGTAACACCTTGCGCAGCGAGATCGCGCGCGATCGAATAAGCGAGGCTACAGCCGCGCCGGGTCGCCCTCCGCGAGCCGACGATGGCCACGGCGGGTGATCGTATCGCCGTGACATCCCCCTTGACATATATGACCGGCGGCGGCTGGTTTTGCTCTTTCATGCGTGCCGGGTAGCGCGGATCAAGCCAGCTGAATGCTTGGGCATGAACTCGGCGCAACAAAAGGCGCGGATCGATTTTCGCGCTTGAGCCGTCCGTTTCCGCCAAACCTGGCAACGGGGGTTGAAACGCGCAGCCGCGTTTCATCGCCTGCAGCATTTTCACGCCCGACTTATCAAATAGTTCCAGCCAGCGCCAAAGACGAGTCGAATCGCCGCCAATTTGATGATGAATTTTCACGAGTGCATCCGTTTCCTTGTCAATGAGCGGGCGGGGAAGTTCACTCATCATCGGCACCGCTGATGCTCTCCAGAATATCCCGAAGTTCTTCTTCCCACTGGGCTTGGTAGGACTGCAGCGTTTGGCCGTCAACCAGCGAACCGTTCGAACAGTTGCTGCATACGGCCGCATGGGTCGTCCCGCGGGTGGCTACCACGGTATGGGGCGTATCAATTTGACACATGGGACAATTGTAAATACGTGTACTGCCACGTTCGAGCTCCATAACCCTTTCCATCCTTTCTTGTGGACTCCGCCCTCAAAACGTGTTTGACGGCGGCACCCATTGGGTTCTGGGGCACTCCGTAGCATATGTCGGAAGGAGCGGCTTCTATCCGCCTTGGAGGAGAAGTGATGCAACTTCAAAACTATGGCAGGAAAATGTGCGGGCACTGACTACTCTAGCAGATCCACTGCATTTTGACAATGGCGAGTATGGAAGAATCGAGCCACTCGTGCGATCGAGCAGCAAAGGCGACACCTTCTCATGTTTCCTCGGGATAAAGCGGTTGGCGCCCGGCGTATCCCGAACGTTCGTCATGATAATATGCAACTTCGGTCTCGCCTTTTTGCCAGCATAAAAGCACTTTTTTCCCGTTGACAATCGCCGGAAAATCAACCAGCCCGCGCTCGATGTCTTTGATCTGACCCCCTTCCCGATGAATCCCCTCAATTAAATCGTTCAATTCCCGCACGATGCGGCGCAATGCTTTTTCGGCCTCTTGGTAATCGACCGCCATGATCAGCTGCCCCTCAGCGTTGTAGCCGACGGCGCGCGCGAGCTCTTTGTCACGGTTGGCTTGGCGCGCTTCTCGCAATAGCTGCTGCATGCGGCCGATGTCACGCTCGAGACGCGGGATCATTTGATTGACCTCGGAAACGCTAAACATTTTTTCCATGATGGCAGTCACTCCCCGGCGTCATCGTTGCGGTTCCCGGCAAGAAACAGATCCGGATGCAGCTGTTCCACGTTGACCACTACAATACCATATGCCTCGACGGCCGCGTCTTCTTCAGCCCGAACCTCCCTGCGCAACAACACCAGCAACCCGACAACACGCCGAAAAGACGGGAGTGTGTCGATCGAGGCGGCACCGGAGCGCAGTTCCTGTACCCATGCCTGCAAGCGCGCAGCACTCGCACTCAGTCGCCGCAAGTGACGTTTCCCGCGGAAATTCGCTACTTCGGACGATGCGATGATGCACACCGTGCCGTCTTCTGCGTAAAGGACGCTTTCGGCTCGTGGTTCGCGCCCTTTCCAATGGCTCGCGGGCACATGATGTTCGACACCCCGCAACGCTTCCAGGCGGTGACGCAAATCTGCCCGGGACGATTCAATCTGCCAACGTGCAAGCGTGTAAGCTGCCCACAGCCCCATCACCACAATGCCGATGGTCCCGAACATGCGAAACAGGGCTATTCCTGTGACCGCTGCCCGTTGAAAGAGGGCTCCCACCCCAATGGCGAGAACCCCCAACACAACGAGTCGGTGCCAAGTTTGCAATGCACGAGCCTCCTAGCTGCTCCGACCTACCGCAAGCTCAACAAGTACTCGACGAGAATGTCGAGATCTTCGTCGCTGAGAACCACTTCGGAGAACGGAGGCATCTGCGTTGCAGGCAATGGCGTCGGATCAGGTATCTCAATTCCCCAAGCGACTCCGCGTACACCGGCTTGCGGCATCTGATCGGGCACGGCGATGCCTTCTTCGGCAAGGGCCGCAAACACCGTGGGATCGAAACCGTTCAAGTCGGTGCCTTCGGGCAGCAGCATATCCACAGGAGTCGGTTCAAGCAAGGGACCCGCATAGTTAGACCAATAAACAGGCGCTCGATTGCCCCGCTGCCAGACCGCGATGGGGTTGCGAATCCAGTGGCGGAGGAAGTCTCCCCAACCTTCACGCGTGATGCCGACGGCCCAGGAGCCCACGTTGGAAAGATCGGGGCCGATCGTGTTGCCATAGCCGCCGATGGCGTGGCATCCAAAGCACAGTTGAACGAAAATCTGGCGTGCGCGCAATGACGTCGCTTCATCGATGTCCTGTCCGACCGGCAGCGCGGCAATGGTCGCCTCCGTCGATTCATTGCCGTCGTCGTCGGTGGCATACACCGGCAACGGCGTACGCACGCGGTTCCATTCGCCGGACATAATGAAATAAGTCAACGCACGGATGTGCATTTCGTTGAGCGGCCCGTCATTGTCGACATGCCAAGCAGGCATTTGCGTGTAAGAAGCCCAGTGCCCGTTCGGCAATGCCAGCCACTTTGGTACCGTCGTACCCGGGCGGCCATGTGCTATGGCCGAGTAAATCTCGAAATACTTGTCTTGGTCGGTACGAGGATCGCCCTGCAAATCTTCGGTGTTGAGAGGCGCACCGACAAACCCTTGGCCCGCTGCGCCGTGACACTGCATGCAATTTTCCGCATACAGTTCCGCGCCTCTGGCGATCATCGTTTCCATGTGCTGTGCTTCCGCAATTTCCATCCGCGTGGAATCAAACGCCAGCACAAAGACCAAACTAATGATCGATAACCATGCCAAAACAGTCACAACGATGTACTTTCGGCCAATCAAAGCGGGTTCTCCTTTCCCGACTAAACCTCAGGGATTTGCTGGACCCGAGCCGTCTTCCGTGATTATCCTTTATCCATCCACCGCTGTGCGAAATAAAGGAGGGCTTGTGCAATGAACACCAACGAGAAGACGACAATGAGTTCCTGAATGTCATTCACATAGAACATGACGCTGCCTCCCACCGACACTTTTCAACTTCGCGCCTTACACCCGCGTGACGTGTTCGCTCCTGTGGGCGTCGCGTTCACGGATATCACCGGTGTCGACAATGACGGTTCCTTCTTCGTCAACATAAACCGTCATGTAGTCCATGGGGCGCGGCGCAGGTCCGGCCACGTTTTGGCCGGTGATGTTGTACCTCGAACCGTGACACGGACATACGAACTGGTTCTGTGTCGGCTCCCAGGGCACCGTGCAGCCGAGGTGAGGACACTTCCAGTAAAGAGCGATCAATTCGTGCTCGCTCAGGCGGGCAATGTAAAATTTGCCGCTCCGCACACGCGTGACCGAGCCGACCGGAAAATCGTCCAGCTTTCCGGCTCGAACAAGAGAACCGAACCCCTCGATCTTTCTGGGCCAAAAGAGCATGAAACCGGAAAGGGCAGTCGTCAGCAAGGTCAACAACGTTGAAGCCCACATGACACTGCGCAAAAAGATGCGCCGTGACATGGTTTTCTTATCGGCTTCATCCAATGCGTTTTCTTCGTTGCGTTCTTCTTGCGATTTCACCGCATCAGACATCGCGTACGCTCCTCTCGTGTCCGCTCGGCACATTGCGGACCAAACACTTCTTTAAAAACCGTTAAACTCCCGTCGGCGGCTGCATCTGCCACGGCCACATCAATTCCATGCCATGGCCGCGGAACGCCGTGCCGATGATCGTAAGCACAATGAACGATGCGAGGAAAAAGCTGTACAAGCAGATCATCAGTTCACGGGTATCCGGGTCCCAGCGCCGTTTAACAATCATCGCCAGCGACCACGGAATAAAGATCATCAATGCAATAGGCACTGCAATGTACCCTACCGCAGGCGGCAGTCCCAAATTGATAAGGTACGGCGCGATGCCGAACGAACCTTCGCCGGCGGGCAAGTATTCGTCGATGAGCACCAAGGCGATGATCCACACAGCGGTGTAGATCGCCGAAAAAATCGTAATAGGGATGCCTTTAGGAGAATAGAACCAAATTCCTGTGCCCGCACGCTTGGTGTCGATATAGGGTATCGCGGCAAGGAGTATCAATACGGCCGTCGGCACAATGACGCCCGCAAGTGCCGGATGCATGTGGAGAAGCAATTCTTGCAGGCCCAAGAAGTACCAAGGCGCTTTGGCCGGATTCGGTGTAAGCTCCGGATTTGCAATTTGCGTGAGAGGCGCCTTGAAAAGGATGGCCGCCAGGATAAGCAAGAAGAGGTAGATCAATGCCCCGACCAATTCAATGCTCACCAAGTGCGGCCAAACGTGCACCCTTTCGCCGGGATCTTCAATGACTTCTTCCACTTCTTGGCGAGCTACTCTTTCGTCCGCCATGCCGCTTTCTCTCCCTCAAAACGCATGATGAAGTCGTGTCCGAATTCAACATCCGCCACTCCGAAAACCCGAACTTCATGCCCAAACACTGGTCGCCAAAGCAACTGCACTACTCGTCCCCTTCCGCGACTTGCTTCGCCTTTCCGAGCTTTTCAAGCAATTCAGGGGGAGCAGCTTCGATCGGATAAACCGGCGTCGAGATGTTGCCGTCTTTACGGACACGCCAAAAGTGCATGGAAACGACGACAATCAATGCCAGCGGCAGGAAGATGACGTGCAGCGTATACCAGCGGATCAACGTGGGCTGCCCGATTTCGAAGCCGCCAAGCAAGGCGATATTGACGTGTTTGCCGATAACCGGAGCCGCACCGCCCATTTCGGCACCTACCGTAATGGCCCAGTATGACAGCTGGTCCCAAGGCAACAAGTAGCCGGTAAAGCTCAACAAAAACGTCAACACAAGAAGTACAATACCGATGACCCAGTTGAAGTCGCGCGGCGGCTTGTACGATCCGGTATAGAAAACACGCGTCATATGTAGCAAAACGAGAATGACCATGATGTGGGCAGTCCAGCGGTGCATGTTGCGCACGAACTGACCGGCGAGAACGCGCGTGTCGAGATCGAAAATCGACCAATAAGCGTCTCTTACCGACGGAACATAGTAGAACATCAAAAAGACGCCCGTAACCGTCAGAATGACAAACGCGTAAATTGACAGTCCGCCAAGACCCCAGGTGTAGCTCACCCGCGTGGCTCGTTTCGGTACGCGCACGGGGTGCAAGTGAAGCGCCAAGCTGTTAATGACTGCCATCACGCGTTTCCGCGGCGTGTCAGGATAGGATTGGCGGTAGATGGACCGCCAGAATCTGCTGTTGACGATGTAGTCAATAACTTTCCTCACAGAGGTTCTCCACTCCCTTTTGGGGCGACGGCAAGTCCGTACGTCGTCGGTGATTCAAATGCTGGAAAGAGCGATCCAGATGAAGTTTCTTTGTCGAGATGCTGTTCTCCTCCTGATTTGGCGATAACTTCCCGAACCAAAACTATTGCACCAATAACGTTAATTTGAATCGAGAGGGTTTACTGATTAAAACACCGAATCAATCACCCATTAAAAGTATCTGTTTCTTCTCTACCACTCCCCAACACCAGTTTCCTCCTTGCCGCCGCCCTGAGGCCTCCCATTGGACCGAGGTTGAAAGGTGGCGTCTTCTCAATGATTGCAACCGCATATTCGGCGACCCTCCACGGCATTCGCGCGGAGCAGGTGCGCATTGAAGTTGACATCGCACGTGGCCTGCCGGCGTTCGATCTCGTAGGTCTGCCGGGTTCCGCCGTACGTGAAAGTCGTGGCCGGGTTCGCTCCGCCATTCGCAACTCAGGCTATCCGTTTCCGTTGGCACGAATCACAGTGAATCTCGCCCCGGGCGACATCCGAAAAGTGGGTCCACAATTTGATCTGCCGATCGCGTTGGCAATTTTGTCGGCGCAAGGGTGCATTCCGCCCGACGCACTGACGCATTGGGTGCTTCTCGGCGAACTCGCCCTCGACGGCACCGTTCGACCCGTACGTGGCGTGTTTTGCGCCGCCGCTGACCTTACCTTGTCTGATGCAGATGATTCGCCGAAATATTTAATGGCGCCTCAAGAAAATGCACATGAACTTCGTGCACTGGACCGAGTTCCCGGACATCTGGTTTCATCTTTAAAAGAAGCCGTTGAATTTTTCCGCGAGCGTCGACCCGCCTCCATGATCATACCGTCAAAATCGAGAAGAAATGGTCGCGACAAACAGCAACCACCCGAAGAAACCGTTTACGGACAGCAAGCGGCCAAGCGCGTGCTCGAAATTGCCGTCGCCGGCGGTCACAACGTCCTTTTCGTTGGACCCCCCGGATCCGGCAAAACACTGCTGGCCCGCAGAATACTCGATCTGTTGCCCCCTCTGAGCCGTGAGCAGCGCGTCGAGGTTCACCGTATATACAGTGCCGCAGGGCTGCTCACCCCGGAGCAGACGATGTGTGATCCGCCATTTCGCGCCCCGCACCATTCCACTTCTCTCCCCGCGATGATCGGAGGCGGTACGCCCGTTCGGCCCGGGGAAATCAGCTTGGCTCATCAAGGTGTTCTCTTTCTCGATGAGATCGCCGAATTCCAGCAGCGTACGCTCGAAGCGTTGCGGGAGCCGCTGGAAACCGGCGTCGTTCAATTGGCCCGTTCAGGCACGACCTATGTCATGCCCAGCCGTTTCGTATTGATCGCTGCTGCGAATCCATGTCCCTGCGGATGGCTGGGCGACCCACGCCGTGAATGCCGCTGCAGCCCGGCTGGCGTTGCACGTTACCGCCGCAGGCTGTCGGGCCCTTTGCTGGATCGCATCGATTTGTACTTGGAAGTAGGGGCCGTGCCTCCCGATGAACTGATGGCAGCAGGCCTCGACGCCGACAAAGCCGCCGAAGAACTGCTCGCTTCCCGCCAACGCATCTTGGCAGCGCGCGAGCGACAAAAAAAGCGCGGGCAGCTTCATTGGAACGGCCACGACCGAACGCCGCTGCATGCAGCGATTGCACAGCTCGGCCGCGCCGAGTATCGACTGCTCGAACGCTGCGCCCATGAGCTCGGTCTGACCGGCCGTGGGATTCGCTGTGTCTTGAGAACCGCCCGAACGATTGCAGATTTAGCAGGGACGGAAACCATACAAAGCGAGCACATCGCTGAAGCGGTGTCCTATCGCTTTCCGACGGATTTCGCTTGAAGTCCGCCTACCGACGCAGCGCATACGTCGTCCACGCCTCCGCGCCGTGGTGGCAGGCAACGGCGTGATTCGCTTCAAACATCTCCAGTCCGGGCGCGCTATGTCGGCACCGCTCGGTAGCCAGCGGGCAGCGCGGGTGCAAGCGGCAGCCGGCGGGCGGAGCGGAGTGATCCGCAACATCTCCGGCAATGCGCGGCGGCAGCATGTTCACGCCGGGATCGATGGAAAGAACCGCATCGAGCAATGCTTGCGTATAAGGATGCAACGGGCGTTCAAACAACGAAGCGGCCGGCGCCAGTTCAACGATTTTGCCCATGTACATTACGGCAATCCGGTCACATACATAACGTGCGCTGGAAAGGTCGTGCGTGATAAACAACAAGCTCAACGAACGCCGGCGCACCGACTGCATCATGCCCCGAATGACGTCGGCTCGCAGCGAAGCATCAAGCATGGACAGCGGCTCATCGGCCACAAGCAATACGGGATTAAGCACGAGCGCACGCGCCAATGCAACACGCTGGCGCTGCCCTCCTGACAATTCCCCCGGATAACGCTGCAGCAGCGACTCGGGCTGTTTGATGCCGGCATCGGCAAGAGCTTGCACGACGCGGGACTTCCGCTCCGCCATGCTCCTGCCCCAGCCTTGGATATGAAGCGGCTCGGCAACCGTCTCCAACACGCTGAGGCGGGGATTCAGCGATCCAAACGGATCTTGATACATGATTTGCATGTGACGGCGCAGACGTCGCAGTTCAGCGGTTGAAACGCGCGCCAAATCGATCCCCTGAAACATGATGCTGCCGGCCGTCGGTTCCTCCAGCCGCAAAATCGTCCGGCCGAGCGTTGTCTTCCCACAGCCGGACTCCCCGACGAGTCCTACGATTTCACCGCGCCGTATCGTCAAATCCACCCCGTCAACGGCCCGTACCAATGCGTGCACACCACCCGGCCAGCGCCGGCGGGACCGTCTCCGCTGCGAATAATGTTTGTGCAGTCCCTTCACTTCAAGAATGATCTCACCATCACGTCGATCATCCGTCGTCGACACTGTCGGTGCCGCGGCATCAGTCGGAGAGGCACGCCCCTTTCCCACCTTGACGGTATGCGGTTCGCTGTACGTGCGGACCAACGCCTGCGTATACGGATGCGCAGGGCGCCGCAGCACTTCGTCCGTCGGTCCGTACTCGACGAACCGTCCTTCCGACATCACGGCTATCTCGTCGCACGTATGTGCCACAACCGAAAGATCATGACTGATGAGAATGAGCGACAGGCCGAACTGCCGGCGAAGACGGTTCAGTTCCAAAAGGATTTGGACCTGCATCAACGTGTCCAACGCCGTTGTCGGTTCATCGGCAATGAGAATTTCCGGATAACATGCCAATGCCAGCGCAATCATCGCCCGCTGGCGCATTCCCCCGCTCAGTTCATGCGGATAACGGTGGGCGGTTTCGGGCGCCAAGCCGACGAGTTGCAGTACGTGTTCGACACGCTGCCGCGCTGCCGTTTTCGTGACTCGCTCGTGAGCCCAAATGGCTTCGGCAATTTGCTGTCCGATCCGGATGACAGGATTGAGCGCGTTCATCGCACCTTGAAAGACCATAGCCACCCTGGACCAGCGGAATTGAGTCCGAAAGGCGTTTTCATCGATCTGAAGGATATCGGTGTCGTCGACGTAAATACGTCCGCTCACGGATCCTTCCGGGGGCAGGATGCGCAGCAATGCCGAAGCAAGGCTTGATTTGCCGCAGCCCGATTCACCGACGATGCCTAAAGCACGTCCCGGAGCCAGATGAAAACTGACATTCTCGACCGCTTGGATCGCACCGTCATCCGTATGATAAACAACGTTCAGCTGCTCGACCCGTAGCTCAGCCAACGCGTGTCCTTCCTTTCCCCGGCAGCTTTGCGCAGACGCTGATTGAAAATGTCATCCACGGTATTCCCAACCCAAAGCAAAGCGATTGACAGCAGCGTAATCGACAACCCTGGCGGCAAAATCCACCACCAGGCCAATTCGGCAAACGCCCCGAAGCTGCGCGCGTTGTGAAGCATGCGGCCCCAGGTAGGCATTTGGGGATCTCCCAACCCGAGAAAGCTGAGCGTAGCCTCGGCGATGATCGCCCCTGGAACGAGCAGCACCAAGGAAGCCAACACCAGACCGAGCGTGTGCGGCAAGATGTGCTTCCACACAATGTAAAACGGCGTCCCCCCAGCGGCCCGAGCGGCCTCGACGAATGTTTGCTCGCGCAAAGCGAGCGTAGCTGCGCGAACGACACGAGCCGTACCCATCCACGAAAAAAGGGCCAGCAAAATAATGACGTTCCCCATATGCTTTCCTATGGTTGCCGCCACGACGATCATCACCGGGAGAACAGGGATGCTCAGCATAACGTCCGCAATACGCATCAGCAGCTCGTCGACCCATCCGCCCTGATAGCCACTGATCACGCCAATGCATGTGCCGATGACCACCGCGGTGAAAGCGGTGACAAAGCCAACCCATAAAGAAGTTCGTGCACCATACAACCACTGTGACCATAAATCGCTGCCGACGTGGTCCACCCCAAGCGGACCATGCAAGTCGCCCGGGATGCGCAGCCTGCCTTCTCCTACAAAGAACGTTCCCGACCGGTCTTCGCTGACTCCCTCCAATTCCAATACGAGTCGGATGGTGTAGATACCCGGCTCAGCCAACAATTGAGAAGCCAAGTTGTCGAAGAAGTTGAATCCGAGTCGCACAGCCAGGGCGCGGTCACGGGAATCGATGCGTTGGACACGCAACGGTACGTCTTCCCGCAGCGGAGCCGATGTCCAAAGTTCGAACAATTGTCCGCGGGCAGTCTCGAGCTCCAGCCGAGCCCACCCGACGACGCCGGGATCACCTTGAAATGCGTAGGGCAACGTGAAAACGAACGTGTGTGGCGGTGCATGATCGTATTGAACCTCGCGCTGCAAAACCAAACGAACGGGCTCGCCGCCGCCTCTGTCGTGAACTGCACGTATGAACGTCAATGACTCACCGCCAGCGATCGATTGGCCGAATATCCAACCATCGCCGTCAACCTCAGCTTCTTGCCACAGGGCAACGTCTTGCGTAACCGGAGAATTCCTATACTCAGGAAAATATCGCATCCAGGCGGGCCTTGCCATGGTCGTTGCCAGATCGTAATCGTGCAGAGGATGATACGGCGTCAAAAGCGGCGCACCGACGGCGAGCACCGCAAAAACCGCAATGATTCCCAATCCGACGGCGCCTTGCCACGAACGAAAAAAAGCACGCCAAAACCAACGCCCCCGGCTGAAGGGCGAGACGTTCGTCCAATGGCGCCATGGAACTTTTTGCCCGGCCAACGGTTGATCCGGCAAGGCGTTCACCTCACCTCAATGCGCGGGTCGACGAGTCGATACACAAAATCAGCCAGCAAGTTGCAAAGAAGCACCGCTACGGCAATGAAAAAGAAAGCGCCTTCAATTGCCGGATAATCCTGCCGCAACGTCGCTTGCAGAAGGTAGCGTCCAATGCCTTGGATGGAAAAAATGCTTTCAATCACAACCGCACCGGTGATGATATTGGGCAAGGAAAGAAAAAACAACGTCACGAGCGGCGGGAGCGAGCTGCGCAGGGCGTGCCCGTACAGCACGCGCCGCTTGGACAGTCCCTTGGCCTGTGCGGTGCGAATGAAATCCGCCGCCAATGTCGTGACCAAATGATTGCGCGTGTACATCATCCAGGAGCCGACTCCACTGACGACGATGCTCGCAACGGGCAGAACCAAATGCAGCAAGCGATCGTATACTCGAGGCCAAAAACCGGTCGGAGGCGGCGCGCTCATCGTCCCGTGAACGGGAAATACGTCGATGTAATAGCCGAACACCAACAGCAACAGCAAGGCAATAAAAAAGCCAGGCATCGCTCCAAAGAAAACGGCCGATCCTGTAAGCACCGTATCCCAACGGGAGCCACGACGGCTCGCCACAAAAATGCCGAGCGCAACACCGGTGACCACCATGATCAGAAAAGAACTGCCCAAAAGAAGCAAGGTGTTTGGCAAGCGCGACAGCAACTCATCCCAAACGGGAAGACGCGTTTGGAATGAGCGACCAAAATTCAGTGAGATGAGGTTCTTGAGATAGAGTCCATATTGTATGTAGTAAGGCTCATTCAATCCGTAGCGCTCCATCAAAAGCGCTTTCATTTCCGGCGTAAAATCCGGACTGATGACGGTGTCGACCGGGCTGCCCGGCATGAGGCGAAACAACACGAAGTTGACGGTGACAATGACAAACAGGGATCCCAGGAGGACAAACAAACGGCGCAAAAAATACGTTCGCATGCACTCAGTTCCCTCCAATCCCCTGCTTCATGGCGAGAGGCTCCGCCGACAAGGCGTTGCACGACACCTTGCCGACGGACCACAACATGGAACGACTACGCCCCCACGCACCTTCAGCCCTGGCTGCGCCAATAGGATTCGTTGCGCACCAAGCGGATGTATTCCCCGGGAACCCACTCTTTGAACACGAACGGACCATGACCGATGAGCTTGGTTAATCCCTCAACTTCAGGATGCGGCTCTCGCCACGGCTGGAAGGATTCATAATCGTCGACGTCGCTCCAGATATGCTCGGCCAGAAAACCGCCGGTAGCGTACGTATGCCAATAGCTCACGGTGTTGTAATAAACCGAGACGGTCAGATCATCATGAACGATCGAATGGCTGTAGTCTTGCCACACCGCCTGCAGGTTGGGAGGCTTTTTCTCCTTCAAATAGTCCATCGTAAATTTCACGTCGTATGCGGTAAAGGGCACGCCGTCGTGCCACGTGACTCCTTCCGCCAATTGGTACGTAATTACAGAACCTTCCTCGCCGCTTTCCGTCGTCCAAGTATCAATAACCCAGCTTGTGGCCAGCCACGGATAATCCTCGTTCGTTTCGGGATTCGCGGTAATTAAGCTGTCGTAGATGAGACCGAGCACTTGGTCCTCAAAGGCCGTGTAACTGGCCAGAATGTTTAACGTACCCGGATCATCGAACAAGAGCCACCGAATGCTTCCGCCGCGTCCTTCGGGTTGATCGACGCGCCGTATGTTCAATGCAGTCCATGGACTCGCCAGGGGATTGCTCGCCGCACCGTAACCGACATGCTCCACGTAGCCCGTCACCCGATCGCTGCGAAAAGCATCGATATACGTCAGAGAATAGATTGGAATATACGGCTGCAATGCGGCCCAAATTTCTTGTGCTTCGGCAGCAGCCTCATACGCTTGCTCCAAAGTGCGAGGTCTCCACAATTTTTCGGCTGCCGCATCGTAAGCAGCATCTCTCAGACCTGTTACGTTGTTGCCGCCGTTCACGTCAAAACTTGAATGGAACAGCGTATACAAGTGAAGCGGGTATCTCGCAAGCCCCCAGCCGGACACGAATAAATCAAAGTCTCTTTCCCCCGTGACCGGGTCTTTTCGCAAGAGACGTTCAACCATGGTGTTGAATTCGAGAGAGACCACTGCCACCGGAATTCCCGCGTTTTGGAATGTCTGTGCCAGCCGAACGGCGACTTCAGCGCTCGTAGGCGACTCTTCATACGTCGGTGTGATCAGCGTCAACGTTCTCAATGGCTTGCTGGTGCGTGGATCCACGCGTATGCCGTCTTCTCCACGCACATATCCCGCTTCGTTGAGCAGTCGTTCAGCCAACTGCGGATCGTACTCAGCGACATGGGCCGTGCGGTGATAGAACGGCGACGACTCGGGCACCGCTTCAGCCAGTGGGAACACGTAGCCGTCAAAGACGGAGAAAACCAAGGATTCCCGGTCGACCAAGTGCGCCATCGCCCTTCTTAACACCGGATCGTCCAGGGGTTCCCGCTGCAAATTGAATCCCATGTAAAACATATGGAGCCCAGGGGTCATGGTCAGATCAATCCGCGGATCGGCAGCAAATGAGCGGATGTCCGACGGCCGATTGACGTCAGGATAAATGTCGATTTCACCACGCAGCAGCGCCAAATATCGCGCTTCGCTGTCCGTTATGATCGGCATAATAATTTCATCGACGTACGGGCCGTTGCCGTCCCATGCACCGTCAGCCGCACTCAACGCTCCCATGCTCATGCACAGCATGAAGGTGATCATCAATAAAACCGTCAGCCATTTTCGCAAAATCATTCAACCTCCTCCAAGGCGCCCACAACCGCAGCTTACCATCCCGGCACGAACGCCCCGGGCAAAATATCGACGGTCTCTTTCCCCAGCGGCCCTCGCACAGCCACGATGTCAAAGCGAACTTTCGGTTCCCGTGAACCACAGCGCTGGTTGATGTAGTGCAAAGCGCCATGCACCAGTTTTTGTCGTTTACGCCCCGTGATGGTTTCAAAAGGATCAATCTTTTTCGAAGAACCTTGTCCCCTCACTTCGATGAATACGAGATAGCCTTCGTGAGAGGCGACGATGTCAATTTCAGCTCCGGGGCAGCGATAATTCCGTGCGAGGATGCGGTATCCTTTCGCCTCAAGCGCCGCACACGCAACGGATTCGTAATAACGTCCCCGCTCAACACGGGACCGTTTCCGCTGGGAATCAGTTGGTTGAAACATGGAACCATCTTTCCCGGCAAATTGTTTCGAGCGCGTTGAATGACAGCGAAAGAAAGTCTTCAGCCTTCACTCTTTCGCCCCTTGAAGAGGCATTCCTGCGTTCTTCGAACACCAATTACCATGAAAATGATTGCCGATGTTCCCTGGACGGTCCCCAGTTTTGCAGCGCTCGCTTATGGTCCCGTGTGGCGTACCCCTTGTGGCGATCAAACCCGTACTGGGGATAGCGGGCATGCATGATTTCGACACAGTAGCGATCGCGGGCAGTTTTGGCGAGAATGGAGGCGGCAGCGATGCTCAAGCTTTGTTCATCGCCGCGCTTGACGGTCGTTTGCGGCAACGGGCATCGCAAGGCAGGTCGGATGCCATCGACCAGCACATGCATGCGACGACGATCTAGCGGAAGGAAGGATTGCAGTTGACGGATGGCCCGAGTAAAAACGATGCGATTGGCCCAGTCAATGCCACGGCGATCAATTTCACGTGCGAAAGCCCAGGCAACGGACCAGGCGAGGGCTCGCGCTTTGATTTCCTCACCCAGTGCTTCCCTTTGGCTCTCCGTGAGTCGTTTGCTGTCGCAAATCTCACTCAAGCCGATCGGAGAAGCCAAAATGACTGCGGCAGCAAATATCGGGCCTGCCAAACAGCCTCTACCCGCCTCATCAACACCGATCACGTACTCAACGCCGCCTTGCCGAAAGGTGCAATCGAACAGCCAAGTACCCGGCAGCGGAGAGCAGCCTGCCGAAAAGCTGTCGGGTTGTTGAGCGTGTGGCAGTGAAACGGCGAGGCTCACGGCGCTTCGCCCCCTTGCTCGGATTCGTCTTCGAAGTCAGCCGGATGTTCGAGAGAAATCCGGCCGAGCGTGCCATCGCGAAATTCTTTGAGTACCGTAGCCGCAGCACGCTCCAAATCGGGCACTCCCCCCTTGAGGAGCATCCCACGCTTGACGGCCAACGTTTCCAGCAAATCGGCGTCAGCAGCAGAGCGTATTCCGTACCGCTTTTCAAGCCGCTCGGGTTCTCGCTGCATCAAAAAGTCAAGAAGGGCGCGCGCAACCGTTTCCGGATCAAATGCGTTTTCACCGATACACCCTATCCAGGCCAGTTTTAAACCGCGTTCCGGCGGATCGAGTTTGGGCCATAGCAAGCCGGGCGAATCGAGAAGATAATGTCCGCCTGCAATGCGAATCCACTGCGTCCCGCGCGTCAAACCCGGCTTCGCCCCCGTCCGCGCTTTCGCTTCCCGGGCTAAGCAATTGATCAGCGTAGATTTGCCGACGTTGGGAATGCCAACAACGAGCCATCGCACGCTTCGCCGTCCAGGCCGACGTGCACTGAAACGGTTGAGCTGCCGCTGCAATACGTTCCTCGTCTCAGGCGCCGCCAAATCAACCGCGACCGCGGCTTCCCCTTGCGACTCCCAATGCGCCAGCCAAGCCTTCGTCGTTGCCGGATCGGCCAGATCAGCTTTCGAGCCGACGATGAGATGAGGCCGCCGCGCAAGCAGCTCCTGCAGCTCGGGATTGCGAGAACCGAGGGGAAGCCGTGCATCGACAACTTCAATCACGGCATCGACTTGACGAATAGCCTCCTCGATTTGCCGCCGCGCACGCGCCATGTGCCCGGGATACCAAGATATCGGAATGCCCATGCGTTTCTCTCCTCATGGTCGACTCCACGACTTTCAGACACCCTTTGCTCTATCGGATATCTCGAAAGGTCTCGGGCACCCTAACAAAACCCGCCGCAGTAATGGGCCAATAGACAAAAAGCGCTCGCCCCACGATATGGTCTCTTGGGACAAAGCCTACCAGCGGATTTCGACTGTCCTCCGAACGATTTCGGTTGTCGCCCAGTACAAAATAAGTTCCTTCCGGAACCACAACGGGGCCGAACGGCCTCAGCGTTGGTCCAAGCGTATAGCTCGCTTCTTCAAGAGGCTGCCCGTTGACGTACACCGTAAAGTCACGGATGAGAATTTCATCGCCGGGAAGGCCGACGATTCGCTTGATGAACCGTTTTTGCCGATCGGCGGGATAACGAAATACGATGACTTCACCGTGCCGCGGTTCCCGGAAACGATAGGACAGCTTATCGACCAACAAGCGCTCTCCGTCGTGGAAGGTGGGAAGCATGGATTCGCCTTGGACTAAAAATGACTGGGCAACGAAAATCATGATAAAGATTGCAAGACCGATCGAGATGGCCAGAGCTTCCAGGTACTCTCTGAGCTGCGCGGTTTTGCCTGCAGACAAATTTAGACGCCCCTTCCGGTCAACCTATAGGCCGTAGCATGCCGGAAAATGCCAAGACCATGCCGGGCTCCTCAGTGTGGAGCCCGGCCAACAGTCAAAGAACACGCAGAGTCAATCCATATCGTCACTTTGCGCGGCGTCATGCTGACTTCGCCATTGGGCTTTAAAGATGCGCCGCTCTTAACGGCGTTCTTTCAGTCGAGCGGCTTTTCCTGTCCGTTCACGCAAATAATACAGACGTGCGCGGCGTACTTTTCCTCGGCGCGTCACTTCGATTTTTTCGATGCGCGGCGAATGCACCGGGAAAATACGCTCTACGCCAATGCCTTGGCTGATTTTGCGCACCGTAAACGTTTCGGTAGCGCCACCGCCTGACCGCCGCAACACAACGCCTTCAAACACCTGGATGCGCTCGCGTTCCCCTTCAATCACCTTGACGTGGACCCGCACTGTATCACCGGGTCCAAAATCCGGAATGTCTTGGCGCATTTGTCGCCGTTCAATATCACGTATGATGTCAGTAGCCATGCTACATCCCCCTTGCCTGTTCAACAGAACCAAATTGTATCCGCCCGCCGCTCTACGGCACCGTACGCGCCCCACCATGGCGTCAATGATCGTGATCACTTTGTTCGGCATCGAGCTCCGCGAGCAGCTCGTGATCTTCCGGAGTCAACCTCGCCGTTCGAAACAGATCGGGTCGTTGCTTCCGTGTGATTTGCAGCGAAGCCTTTCGCCGCCAGCGCCGAATTTCCTCATGATGCCCCGACAGCAAAACGTCCGGCACCTTTAGGCCACGGTATTCCAATGGGCGCGTGTACTGCGGATATTCCAGCAAACCGTCTTTGCTGAAAGACTCCTCGTCGGCTGACTGTTCACCTCCGAGCACACCCGGCAGCAGACGAGTGACAGCATCGACGATCACAATCGCGGCGGGCTCTCCACCCGTCAGTACAAAATCGCCGATTGAAATGACATCCGTAGCGATGAGTTGTTTGACACGCTCGTCGATTCCCTCGTAATGTCCACAGACGAGTATGAGCCATTCCTCGTTGGCCAATTCTTCAACCATCCGTTGGTTGAGTGGACGTCCCTGAGGAGCGAGCAATATCGTACGCGGGCGCTGTCCGCCATGGTGTGTGCGAAGTATGTGCTCATGTGCCTCAACAATGGGTCCCGGCTTTAAAACCATCCCCGGTCCGCCACCGTACGGTGTGTCATCGACCGTTCGATGTTTGTCGTGGGTGAAGTCCCGTATGTCCCAAATGTTGATTTGTACCCGGTTTTCCCGCTGGGCTCTTCCAATGATGCTTTCATTGAAAGGGCCTGCAAACATGCCAGGAAAGAGTGTGAGCACATCGAAACGCAATTGTGATCTCACCCTTTCCGAGGTTAGTCGAGCAAGCCGGGCATCGGGTCGATTAAAATGCGACCGCCTTCAACGTCAATTTCTTTGACGATCTGCCGAATCGCCGGAATCAGCACTTCGTCTTGCGACTTGCCGTCTTTTCCGGCACGCTTGACTACATAAACGTCATGCGCGCCGCCTGCGGTAATGACGTCCTGCAAAATGCCGACGTATTCACCGTCTATCGTTTCGATACGCAAGCCGACCAATTCAAACACATAGTAGTACCCTTCCGGCAAAGGCGCCACATCTGCAACAGGTACCTGAATCAGGGCGTTGCGATAAGCTTCAGCGGCTTCGACGCTGGTGAGCTCATCGAACCAAATAAGTACCATGTTGCGCTGATAGCGCACCTTGCGGACATGCACCGGACGCCGCTCCTGCTCACCCCGGCGAAACAAATACGCCTTGGTCAGCTGTTCGAACCGACCTTCGACGTCGGTAAGCGGGTATACGCGCACCGCACCGTGAACGCCGTGCGGAGCCGTAATTTTCCCGATCGTAACCCATTCAGGCCGCTGAGTTTCAGACACCCCGGCTCCCCCTGTGCGGCTTGATCAGTCGACAACCTCGACGTGAATCTTCTTGCCGTCACGAATGGCTGCAGCCTTGCTGACCGTGCGAATCGCCTGAATGACTCGTCCGTTGCGGCCAATGACTTTACCCATGTCTTCGTCGGCCACTTGAAGCTCGAGCACGAGCGCACGCTCGCCCTGAACTTCATTGATTTGCACCTTATCCGTTTGATCGACGAGAGACTCGGCAATAAATCGCAGCATTTCTTTGCTATGCATGGCTTTACCGCCTTGCTATTCTGCAGCTGATTCTGCAGCGGTTTGCTTGGTGTCGCCAAAGACGCCGGCATGCTCCAAGATGCGTCTTGCCGTATCGGAAGGCTGGGCACCGTTGCTGAGCCAGTACTTCGCCCTCTCGACGTTGACTTTAATGTGGGTTGGATTCGCAGTCGGATCGTACTCACCGAGAAATTCGATCACGCGACCATCGCGTGCCGCACGCGAATCGGCAACGACCAACCGATAAAAGGGACGCTTTTTTGCTCCCATACGCCGCAAACGAATTCGAACTGCCATACTAACACCTCCGCAAATTCCAAACCGACTCATGAGCCGCGAAAAAGGCTGCTCAAAATTCCTTTGCCTTTCCGAGCTTTTTTCTCCAACCTGCCCATTTGTTTCAACATAAGGCGGGTTTGTTCAAACTGTTTCAACAACCGATTGACATCTTGAACACGGGTTCCGCTACCGGCAGCGATCCGCCGCCGGCGGCTGCCGTTGATGATGTGAGGGTTCCGGCGCTCGTACCTGGTCATCGACTGAATGATGGCCTCGCCTCGCTTCGTCTCGGTGCCGTCGAGTTCAATTCCTTGCAGCTGCTTGAGATTTCCCATGCCGGGCAGCATGCTGAGAATTTGATCGAGCGGCCCCATTTTGCGCAGCTGGCTCATTTGCTCCAAAAAATCGTCGAGCGTAAACTCGGCCCGCTGGATTTTTTCCGCCATGCGGCGCTGCGTTTCCGGATCCAGGTTGGCCTGCGCCTTTTCGATGAGGCTGAGGACGTCGCCCATTCCCAAAATGCGCCGCGCCATTCGGTCCGGATGAAACGGCTCGAGTGCATCCGTTTTTTCGCCCACACCGATGAACTTGATGGGCTTGCCGGTGACCGCTTTCACGGAAAGCGCCGCACCACCGCGCGCATCGCCGTCGAGCTTCGTCATGATGACGCCGTCAATGTCCAGCAGCCGATCGAAGTGCTCGGCGACGTTCACTGCGTCTTGCCCCGTCATGGCGTCGACAACCAGAAGAATCTCGTCGGGTTCAAGCGCTTTCTTGAGATTTTCAATCTCAGCCATGAGCTCGTCGTCAACGTGAAGCCGACCGGCCGTGTCGACGATGACGACATCGTTGCCGTGAGCTTTCGCGTGTGCAACGCCTGCAGTGGCGATGCCGACGACATCTTTCGAATCGGGTTCCGCGTACACAGGAACACCGATCTGCTCACCCAAAATCTGCAATTGTTTAATTGCAGCGGGTCGATACACGTCGACCGCGACAAGCAATGGCCGTCGCCCTTGCTTTTTGAGGTGAACCGCCAATTTGGCCGCGCTCGTCGTCTTCCCCGACCCTTGCAAACCGGCCAGCAGCACGATGCCCGGTTTGTTGTGCGAACCTCGGATTCGCAGCGGGGCTTGCTCTCCCCCCATCAGCTCCCGCAATTCATCGTTGACGATCTTGATGACTTGCTGACCGGGAGTCAAGCTTTCCAGGACTTCGCTTCCGACCGCACGTTCTTGCACCCTATTGATAAAGTCACGTACAACTTTAAAGTTGACGTCGGCTTCAAGCAACGCAAGCCTGACTTCTCGGAGGGCGGCTTTCACGTCTTGCTCGGTAAGCTTGCCCCGCCCCTTGAGTCGGGAGAGGACGCCTTGCAATCGCTCGCCTAACGATGAGAACAAACCCTCTCACTCCTCCGCTGTTGCGTGGATTTGGCGCACCAGCTTGACCATGCTTTCGATCTCGGCCTCCAAAAATCGGCGTTCACCTTCATTGGGAAGATTGAACGTAGGAATCGCTTCCTGCAGGCGAGATATCCGGCTCTCCAACTCCTCGATACGGCGTCGCTGCAACATGTGGCGGGCCACGAGGCGGAGTTGTTTCTCAAACTTCTCGAGTGTCTTTGCCGATCGTTTGAGGATATCGTAGACCGCCTGTCGGCTCACGTCGATTTGTTCGGCTATTTCCCCCAACGAGAGATCGTCTTCGTAGTACATCGCGAAGATGCGACGTTGCCGTTCGGTCAACAGCCGTCCGTAAAAATCGAAGAGCAGGTTCAAGCGTACGGTCTCATCGACCATCCGGACCCTCCTCATCGGTTGGACGCCCGTTAAGTACAATCACTTTACACAGTATACAAGGACTTTTCCACCGGTGTCAACTCGGAGCAATGGCACGAAGGAATTCGTCGGCGTCAAAATCACGCAGATCGTCAATGCCCTCTCCAATGCCAATGAGCTTTACGGGCAGCCCCAGTTCTGCGGCGATGGCCAGCACGATACCTCCTTTGGCTGTGCCGTCGAGCTTCGTGAGCACGACGCCGGTCAACGGAACGGCCTCGTGAAACAGCTTGGCTTGCGACAGCCCGTTCTGCCCGGTGGTTGCATCGATGACCAGCAACAGCTCATCCGGCGGTCCGCCCCATTCGCGTTCTACCACGCGGTACACCTTGGACAGTTCTCGCATCAAGTTGACCTTGCTCTGCAGTCGCCCGGCCGTGTCGATGATCACGACGTCGGATCCGCGTGAACGTGCCGCCTGAATGGTATCGTAAGCAACGGCCGCCGGATCGCTGCCTTCTTGATGGCGAACCATATCGGCCCCGGCGCGCTCTGCCCAAACGGCAAGCTGATCGATGGCAGCGGCACGGAATGTGTCTCCCGCTCCCAACAAAACTTTTCTGCCTTCGGCCGTAAACCGCGCCGCAAGTTTCCCGATGGTTGTCGTTTTGCCTGCGCCGTTTACCCCGACGACCATATACAGGCGCGGACCGTCATCCCCCGGTTTCACGAAAGGCTTGCTCGCAGGCTGCAACACTTTCTTCATTTCGTCGATGACGAATTGCGGTAAATCGTCCGGCGAGGCATTTTTCTCAAGGCGAAACCGCTCGCGCACCCCGTCGACGATCTGCAAGGTTGTGGGAACACCGATATCGGCCTGGATGAGCACCTCTTCTAGTTCTTCGAACATTTCTTCCGTAATCGCTTTGCGGCCGCGGACGAGCGCAGCGACCCTGGAAGACAGGTGTTCCCGGGTTTTTCCTAAACCCGAGCGCAATCGGGCGAACATCCCCATGCGTTTGGGCGCAGGTTCAGGCTCAGCCTCTGGTTCGGGTTCCGGCTCGGACGCGGGTTGGGGCTCAGTTTCCGGTTCAGACGGAGCCGCCGGCTCAGGCTCAGCCTCCGGTTCCGGTTCGGCGGGTTCCGACTCGGCCTCCAGCTCCATCGGGTCAACCGACTTTTCCGGCTCAGGCGTTTCCGTGACCGTATCTTCCGTTTCGCCTAAATCGACGACCTCAGACTGTTCTGAAGGCTGGTCTGTTTCGGTTTGTCCTTCTTCACCCGCCGTTTCCAGCTCTTCGGCAACTTCCGGCGGAATCGGCTCAAGAGGTTTTTCTTTCTCTTGCCGTCTCCGGCGAAAACGACTAAACCATTTCACCTGATTGCTCGCTTCCTTTCCTTATGATCCGTCAAAACAAGCATCAAACAACCGCATCGTCCAACTGCAACGATACAAGCAGGGAAGCCCCATGGCGCTCCATGGTGACTCCGAACAATGTATCGGCTGCTTCCATTGTAGCCTGGCGATGCGTGATGACAATAATTTGATTGCGTTCGCCGAATTCGCGGAGCAAATCTGCAAATCGTTCGACGTTGCGTTCGTCGAGCGCTGCGTCGATTTCGTCCAGTACGAAAAACGGACTTGGCCGCACCTTCATAATCGCAAACAGAAGCGCAATGGCCGCCAATGACCGTTCGCCGCCCGAGAGGGTCAGGAGCGGCTGGGGCCGCTTGGACTTCGGCTGCACGATAATATCAATTCCCGATTCCAGCGGATCGTCGGGATCCGTCCAAGTGAGCTTTGCGGATCCGCCGCCAAACAGCCGTGGAAAGACCTCATCCAACGCTGCTTGAATGCGCCGCAAGCTGTCTTGCAGCCTCGTCCGGCTGGTTGCGTCAAAGTCGCTGATGGTTTTCTCCAGGTCACGTTTGGCCTGTAAAAGATCTTCTTTTTGGCTGAGCAGAAAACGATGGCGCTCTTGTTGGGCGGCATACTCATCGAGCGCATTGAGATTCACATGCCCAAGTTGATCGAGCCGCTCACGCAATCGCTTGGCTTCCGCAGCGAAGTCTTTGTCAGCTTCCACGGCAACTTCGTCGGGACTTTGCGGAATCGCCGCCTGGAAAGCGGCGAGATTCGCCTCGATTTGCTCCAGCGCAAAACCTTCCTTTTCAAGCGCAAGCTGCGCCCGATGCACGGCGTGGGTCGCCTGCTCCAGCTTTTCCCGACATATTGCCTCAGCTTCCTTCGACGCTTCCAGTGCAGCAAGCATCTCCGCTATCGTGCGATCGATGCCGTGACGCTGTTCTTGCAGGCGCTGACAATATTGCTCGGCTTCGCGCATAGATGCGGCCACGCTTTCCCGCTGCTGCACAGCTGCTTGGTGCCGCCCGTCAAGCGCTTTGATTTCGTCTTCCACACGCTGCAGCGAGGCTTCCATTTCACTCAGCGTCCGGTCGCATTGACGTATTTCCTGCTCCAGACGAGTGCGCTCGGCTTCCGCTTGCAGCCATGCCGTATGGCGTTCAGCGCGCAGCGTTTCCCAACGCTCGCTCTCCGTGCGGTATTCAAGCAGCTGCTGCTCGAGTTTTTGTACATCCAAATGCAAGCGGCTTTGATCGCTGTCGGTTTCAGCGAGCTTCTCGGCAGCTATCCGAAGCGCTACTTCCGCTTCCTGTTGTTGTTGAATGGCGCGCTTTTGTTCCTCTTCCGCCCTTTGGAGGGCGCGCCGAGCAGCCGCCATTCGCTCCTGTAATACGTCACAACGCCGCTGCAGCGCAATGGCTTCTTCTTGTATCCTGCTGTATTCAGCCTGAATTTTCTCCAATGCTGCGTCGGCCTCGCGGCTCGAAGCGACGACAGCTTCGTATTGCGCCGCAAGTTGCGACAGAGCCTGTTGGCTTTCCTGCATTTCGGCGTCAAGCAAATGAATGCGGTGTGAACGGGAAAGCACGCCTGTGCTTCGCTGCGCTGCCCGATATCCCCCGGTTATGGGACCTGACGCCAATACGAGGTCGCCTTCCAAACTGACCGCTCTCGCAAAATGCTTCACTTGCTGCATGAGTCGGACGGCACCCCGCAAGGTTCGAGTGACGAGTACGCGGGCGAGAAGAAACTGCACCACTTGGTCAAGATGCGCCGGTGCTTCCACCAAATCGGCGCCAACACCGATGAATTCAGGGTCATTTCGGACCTCAGGCGGGACGTGCAACGGTGCAGGCGTTCGCAACGCGTTGAGAGGCAGAAACGTAACACGCCCTGCCTTCGTGCGTTTGAGAAAATCGATCGCTTGCTCGGCCGTTCTCTGATCGGCGACGACCACGTTTTGCATGGCGCTGCCCAAGGCGGTCTCCAAAGCCGTTTCATACTCGGTGGGGACCCGGAGCAAACTGCCTACGGCACCATACACGTTCGCACGCCAAGGCTCATCGGCGCGCAAGCAAGCACGAACGCTTTCATGAAATCCTTCAAACGACGATTCCAATTCGGCCAACGCTTCGCGGCGCGACCGGATTCTCGCCAGCTGAGATTGCAGCTGGTCGAGTTCTGCCCGAAGTGCCGCAAGGCTCGAACGCTGTTTTTCGCGTTTGGACTGCAGCGCACTTCGCTCTGCCTCGAGAGCCTGCTTGCGGTCGTTTAAATCAGACCGACGCTTCTCCAGCTGCTCCATTTGTTCGGCCAAATCGGCATACTCGGATCGAGCCGCCTCCAGCTCGCGTTCCAAGCGAGATGCGAGTTCCGCAGCGGCCGCGTGGGCAATACGGGCCTGTTCTGTCTGCGAACGAACGTCCGCTGCGGCCTGCACACGCTCGACGACTTGCTGACGCGCAGCTTGCAATGCCGTTTCGACATCGCTGATTTGTTTGCGTACCGCAGCGAGCCGACTCACCGCCTGCTGCAGCAAGTCATTGGATTCTTCCGCGAAAGAAGCGGCAGCGAGCCGCTCTTCCTGCATCTTTTTCAGACGTTCCGCAACTTCGGCTTGTTGGTGTTTCAGCCGCTGCTTTTCTGCTTGATGCCGAACTCGCTGCTGCTCGAGTCCCACGATGCGCTCATCCAAAACTTCCGTTTGCGTGCGCAATTCATGGAGTTTTTTCTCAATGCGCTGAGCTTCTTCTTGCCAATTCGCCAGGCGGTGCCGCTCGTTTTGCAAAGCTTGCTCCGTTTTTCTGCTCTCTTGCTGTGCTTGTGCGAGCTCGAGACGCAGGCTTTCGATGGACCTTTCCGCCGCCAGAACATCCTGGCGTCGAGCGTGCCACGCCCGCTTGTGCTTCGCCCACTGCTGATACAGCAACGCGATTTCGATTTCACGCAAGCGCGCGGACCATTCCCGATAGCGGCTTGCTTTTTCCGCCTCCCGCTCAAGAGGAGCCAAGTTGCGTTCGACTTCTGCAATGATGTCGTACAGGCGGACGAGATCTTGTTCCGTCTGCTCAAGCCGTTGCATGGCCTCTTTGCGGCGCGTGCGATAGCGGGTGATGCCTGCCACCTCTTCGATGAGTGCCCGCCGTTCTTCCGGACGCGCCGAGAGGATGGCGTCGACTTCACCTTGTCCAATGATAGCCATGGATCCGCGACCAAGCCCGGTATCCATAAACAACTCGTGGATATCACGGAGGCGACAAGCGGTGCCATTGATAAAAAACTCACTCTCCCCCGAACGGTAGACCCGTCGGGTGACAGTGACTTCCGCATAAGGCAAGTCCAGCTCGCCGTCCGAGTTGTCGAGTGTCAGGCTGACCGCCGCCATTCCCAACGGGCGGCGCTGATCGGTGCCCGCAAAAATCACGTCCTGCAGAGCACTGCCGCGCAGTTGTCGAACGCTCTGTTCACCAAGGACCCAACGGATGGCGTCTGAAATGTTGCTTTTTCCGCTGCCGTTTGGTCCGACAATTGCACTGACGCCAGGCGAAAAAAGAATCTCTACACGTTGTGCAAATGATTTAAAGCCATGTAAGACGAGGCTTTTTAAATACATAATCGCACCTCAAAGAAGCAGGATTCGCCACCACCGCACCGCCACCCTGCTTGTGAGGCACAATTGACGTTTCACGAACCTGTGGGCAAACACGTCCTTTTCAGCCGCCTGCGTTGACCGGCGGCTGCCAATTTAGGGTGGTCAAGCGAACCGTAGCGTTCGATACAATGCAGCAGCTTCTTTTTTATCCGCGTCCGAGCATTGTCTACTTGCTTCGGAGTGAGTCCGAATTCGCGTTCCATGTCTTGAACGGAATAGCCGTCGAGGAGCAAAAAGGCTACGCGCAGTTCCAACAACGACAGCGTTTCCCGCAGCGACAATTTGAGCTGCTCGGTCAGCAGCCGATCCTCGGCGACAAACGTCGGATCGTTGGCGACGTTGTCGTCGGCCAAACAATCGAAAACAGTGCGGGTTTCTTCAGAATTTACGAAGGAATGCAGGGATACGGCCTGATTCAACAACCGATGCTTGTTTCCGGATGCCTGCTTGATTGCGTTGTAGACTTTCCGCTGGATGCACAGGTAAGCGAACGAGCTGAATTTGACGTCAAAGCGGTCGGGGCGGTATTCACATATGGCGCTGAAGAGTCCGATCAGGCCTTCTTGAACGAGGTCGTCGAATTCGAGGAATCCACCGTAGTGTTTGCGGACGATATATTTGACCATGGGCACGTATTTTTCAATCAAAGCTTCTTGTGCCCGTCGGTTGCCGGAACGAATTTGCTCGATGAGCGAAAGATCTGCCTCTTGATTCGCGGTTGCAGTCATCAACGCGACGAGCCCCTTTCTTCACCGAAAAGCAATCAGTGAACTGGTCAGTCCGGTTTGCCCGAAAAACTTTTGACAACAGTTAAAGTCTACGGCTCGTCCTTTTTGATTATGACTACAGCGTCAGCCGGCTAGCGAGCTCCTACCAGAAAGCGTATCGCTGTTCGCTGCTCCCCATCGATCTGAATATCGGCGAAGGCGGGTACACAAACGAGGTCAATTCCGTTCGGGGCCACGTAGCCCCTGGCAATGGCAATTGCTTTGACGGCCTGATTGACCGCTGCTGCTCCTACCGCTTGAATTTCAACGGTTTCCTGTTCGCGGACGACAGCAGCTATGGCACCCGCAACCGACTTGGGCTTCGAATCGGCGGAAACTTTCAGTAAAGTCACGGCCCATTCTCCCTTATAACAGCTGCATTGTAGGCTGGATTTCAAGCGTTTTTTGGGCCAATTGAATGTTGCCCAATGCTGTAGAACCTTTCAATGGTTCGCACACTTCGCCTCATGTTTACGCATATTCAACAAGACTGGCCGTCTTCCTTCTTTCGCGTTGAATTCCGCTGCATTCATTTGAGAATATCACAAACGCGTCTTGCCTGTTAAAATACGCAATGCTTCCCGAGCCGCCGCTTGCTGCGCTTCTTTTTTGCTGCGGCCTTCTCCAATCGCTAAAACATGGCCGTCGTAAATCACTTCGCTGACAAATGTTTTGGCATGATCGGGCCCATGAGCGTGACGCAATCGATAAACCGGCAGCTGACGTCCGATTGCCTGCAAATATTGCTGCAGCGCACTTTTCGGGTCGAGTACCGAAATGAGATCGCCAGATTGCCCAGCGATCTCATTGAGTTTAGGTCCCCACAACCTCGCAGTCAGTTGGTACACAGCGTCCCAACCTGCGTCCAAATACACTGCGGCAATCACGGCTTCCAGAGCGTTCGCCAGTATGGAATCGCGTTGGCGGCCGCCTGCTCGTTCTTCTCCACGCCCGAGCCGCAATCCGTCGCCTATGGACACCTCCCGGGCGATTTCGGCCATGGCGCTTTCGCAAACGAGCTGCGAACGTGCTCGAGCCATTCGCCCTTCCGGTGCGTTGGGGAAATGATGGAAAATCATATCCGCAACCACGAAATTAATGATCGCATCGCCGAGAAACTCCAAGCGCTCATTATCGTGCAAAGAACCGGCGGCTGAATGCTCATGAACATACGACGAGTGCGTCAACGCTTGATCGAGCAAGCGGCGGTCGGCAAAAGACGTTCCCAGCTTTTCTTCAATTTGATTGAGTATGGTCTCGCGTTCCTTTGTCATGTATGCTCGGCCTGCACCTTGTTCGCTTCATTCTTCATAGCGGCGGAATACCAGCACCGCATTGTGCCCGCCGAATCCGAACGAATTGGAAACAGCGACGTTGACCTTCGCTTTGCGCGGTTCATTCGGTACATAATCGAGGTCACAATCAGGATCGGGAACCTCGTAGTTAATGGTGGGCGGTATGACCCCGCGGTTGATGGCCAACACGCACACAATCGCTTCGACTCCGCCGGCTGCACCCAAAAGATGCCCGGTCATCGACTTCGTTGAACTTACGGCCACGCGATACGCATGCTCGCCGAAAACACTTTTGATCGCCAAGGTTTCGAAATAATCGTTGTAAGGAGTCGAAGTTCCGTGGGCGTTGATATAATCAACGTCCTCCGGCGCCAAATTGGCGTCCTTCAAGGCGTTTCGCATCGCACGCGCCGCACCCTCTCCCTCAGGCGCCGGCATCGTGATGTGATGCGCATCGCCACTCGCCGCATACCCGACGATTTCCGCATAAATGCGGGCACCTCGCCGCTTGGCATGTTCCAGTTCTTCGAGTACGAGGATACCGGCGCCTTCACCGAGCAAAAAGCCGTCTCGTTCCTTGTCAAAAGGCCGGCTCGCTTTTTCGGGTTCATCATTGCGCACGGAAAGAGCTTTAGCCGCAGCAAATCCTCCCAAGGACAGTGCGGTTACGGCAGCCTCCGAGCCGCCTGAAATCATCAGGTCGGCATCACCGTAGGCGATAATCCGGTAGGCATCCCCCAGGGAATGCGTTCCGGAAGCACAGGCAGTGACGGAACAACTGTTATGGCCTTTCAGGCCAAACCGAATCGACACCTGGCCTGACGCCATATCAGGTATCATCATGGGAACGAAGAACGGGCTGATTCGGCCCGGTCCTCGTTCAATGAGAATGCGGCATTGCTCTTCAAGCGTATGAATGCCGCCGATTCCTGATCCGATAAGAACGCCTGCGCGATCTCGATCAATTTGATCGAGATCGATCGCAGCATCTTCCAGAGCCATTTGGGACGCGGCGACGGCAAATTGAGCAAAGCGGTCCATGCGACGCGCATCCTTGCGGTCCATAAAATCGGCAGGGTTAAAGTCTTTCACTTCAGCCGCGATACGCGTGCTGAATTCCGATGCGTCGAACTGCGTAATTTCTCCGGCACCGGAGCGTCCTTCCATGAGTCCTTCCCAAAATGACTCAACATCGTTGCCGATAGGCGTGAGCGCCCCCATCCCCGTGACAACCACTCGCCGCTTCGCTTGACCCATCCTTATTCACCTGCCCCCTATGAAGGACACAGCCGTTACTCAACCCGCTGTTTGATGTAATCTACCGCGTCGCCGACGGTCTGAATTTTCTCGGCATCCTCATCCGGAATTTCGAGATCAAATTCTTCTTCGAACGCCATGACGAGCTCAACGATGTCCAAAGAGTCAGCACCGAGATCGTCTACGAAAGAAGCTTCGGGCGTCACTTCGTCTTCCTCGACACCTAGCTGCTCCACTACCAATGCCTTCACTCGTTCGAACGTATCCATAACTGTTCAACAGACCTCCTGCAGATTGATTGGTATAAAAATTAACGTACCTAAACTTAACGCATGACAAGACCGCCGTCGACCACCAGCGTGTGTCCGGTAATGTACCGTGCCTCATCGCTGGCCAAAAATACAACGGCATGAGCGACATCCTCGGGTTGACCGATTGTTCCGAGCGGAATCGCTTCGATAATTCGCTCCCGCACTTTCTCGTCGAGAGCGTCGGTCATATCGGTTGCAATATAGCCAGGTGCGATGGCGTTGACGGTGATGCCACGTGACGCTGCTTCCTTCGCGAGGCTTTTGGTAAAGCCGATGACTGCAGCTTTAGCGGCGGCGTAGTTTGCCTGGCCTGCATTGCCCATCAGGCCAATCACGGACGTTATGTTGATGATACGACCCGAGCGCTGTTTCATCATGGGACGAAGCACGGCCTTGGCGCATCGATACATCGATTTGACGTTGACCTCCATGACGTCGTCCCAATCAGCGTCTTTCATGCGCAATAAAAGGGTGTCACGCGTGATTCCCGCGTTGTTTACGAGTATGTCGATGGAACCGAAAGCTTCCTGGACGTCACGGACGAGATTCTGGACGTCTTCTTCCACCGTGACGTCACAGCGAAATCCCCGGGCAATCCCTCCTTGCTCCACGATCGCTTCGGCTACTTGAATCGCTTTTTCGCCGTCGCGGCCGCATACGGCAACGTGAGCACCTTCTTTTGCAAGGTGCTCCGCTACGGCTCTGCCGATTCCCCGGGTACTCCCCGTTACAATAGCCACCTTGTTTGCCAGTCTCATCTTACATCATCCCCTTTTGCCCACGCAAGGACTTCATCCCAGCCGGCAGGATCATCAAACCGCACGGTCTGCACATCGCGCCGAATGCGTTTAATGAGACCGGAAAGCACCCTGCCCGGGCCTATTTCAAGAAACGTGTCCACTCCTTGCTCAGTCATAAATTCAACGGATTCCACCCAGCGGACGGGGGAACTTACCTGTTCGATCAGCGACTGTCTGATTTCCTCCGGGGATGCAACCGGACGCGCCGTCACATTGGCGACGACGGGGACTTGTGGCGTGCGGATTTCGACATCAGCGAGGGCTTCCCCGAGCTTGCGGCCTGCTTCAGTGAGCAATTTCGAATGAAACGGCCCGCTGACATTCAAATGTACCGTCCGCTTGGCCCCGGCCTCGCTTGCTCTCGCTGCCACCGCTTCAACGGCCTTTTTTTCGCCTGCGACGACCGTCTGATCGGGCGCATTCAGGGTAGCCGGTACGACGTGGCCCATTCCTTCGCTTTCGACCGCAGCACAGAGTTCGGCGACCCTCGCACTGTCAAGCCCGATAATCGCCGCCATTCCGCCTTGACCGGCTGGAACCGCTTGTTCCATCAACTGGCCACGAATGCGCACGGTTTTCAACGCCGCGGCAAAATCCATCGCACCGGCGGCAACGAGTGCGGAATATTCACCCAAACTATGCCCAGCAACAAACACCGGTTGTAAATGTTCTTGTTGCTTTACCAGTTCGAGCAGAGCGCAACTCACCGTCAGCAGGGCCGGTTGTGTGTTTTCTGTGCGCAGCAGCTCCTCTTCCGGCCCTTCGAAGCACAAGCGCTTGAGGTCAAAACCGAGAACGTCGTTGGCTTCGTCGAATCGAGCCATGACTTCGGGAAAAGCCTCAGCCAATTCCTTCCCCATGCCGACTACTTGTGAACCTTGACCAGGGAACACCCAAGCCAGCTTTCTAGACATAGGGACGCACCTCCTCTGCCCATTCGAGCACCGCTGCAGCCCACGTCAATCCGGCACCGAATCCGACCAGCACCAATCGATCACCGGCCGCAATGCGCCCTTGTTGAAACGCTTCTACTAACGCAATCGGAATAGAAGCCGCCGAGGTGTTTCCGTACTTGGCGACGTTTACAAACACACGTTCCGGCGGCAGATCGAGCCTGCGGGCCGCGGCATCGATGATGCGTATGTTCGCTTGATGGGGTACGAAAAGATCGATGTCGCTTGGCTCCAAACCGGCCTTTTCAACGACATGTACGGCAGCTTCTCCCATGATGCGAACGGCGAACTTAAATACGTCGTTTCCCGCCATTTCGATGCAAGCCGGACCGTTCGCTCGCTCGGCAGCACCCGGACCGCTGCCTGCGATGCGCAATTTATCTCCGCCGCTGCCGTCCGCGCCCAAGTAGGTTGCCATGACGCCTTGTCCCGAAACCGGCCCCATCAGAACGGCACCGGCGCCATCGCCAAAAAGCACACACGTGCTTCGGTCGGTGAAATCAGTGACCCGACTGAGCAGATCGGCACCGATCACCAAAATGTACCGATAATTCCCGGACGCAATCATTTGGGATGCAACGTCCAAGCCGTAAACAAAACCAGAACATCCGGCCGACAGATCAAATGCGCCCGCATTGGTGCAGCCGAGCTTGTTTTGAACCAAACAAGCCGTTGAAGGGAACAACATTTCCGGCGTCACCGTGGCGACAATGACAAGATCGACCTCTTCAGGATCGACTCCGGCATGATGCAGTGCTTTGGCACCCGCTTGAGCCGCCAGTTCCGATGTCGTCATCCCTTCCGGTGCTATCCGCCGTTCTTTGATGCCTGTTCGAGTGGTAATCCACTCATCGGATGTGTCTACCATTTTTTCCAAGTCTGCATTGGTCAGCACCTTGTCAGGCACTGCCATCCCAAGTCCTAGGATTCCTGGTCTCATCTTATCCTTCCTCTTTTTGCGTGCGGGTTTGGACCATTTCAGCGATCACACCCGGCAAGTCAACCTGAACGGATTCCATCGCAACGCGAATGGCATTCTTAATCGCTTTCGCATTGGAAGATCCGTGAGCGATGATGCAAACTCCGTCGACACCGAGCAGTGGTGCGCCGCCGTATTCGGTATAGTCCAGTCGCTTTACAATGCCCTTGAGGGCCGGCTTCAACAAAAGCCCTCCCAAACGGGAACGCCAGCTCGCTTGAATGCCTTGTCGGAGCAGCCCGAAAATGCTTTCCGACATCCCTTCGGCAAATTTCAGCACAACATTTCCGATAAAGCCGTCGCAGACCAAAACGTCGACTTTTCCTTTAGTGATGTCCCGGCCTTCAATGTTGCCGACAAAGTTGATAGAACCGTCTTCCTTGAAACGACTATACGCTTGCAGGACAAGATCATTGCCTTTGCTCGCTTCTTCGCCGTTGCTCAGAAGTCCAAGACGCGGCCGGGCGATCCCCAATATGCGTTCGGCATACGCCAAGCCCATCAGCCCGAACTGGTACAGATGGCTGGAACGGCAATCGACGTTGGCTCCGACATCGACGACCAGGCAGCCACCGGTCTCGGTCGGCAATACGGTGCCGATCGCCGGCCGTTCGATTCCCTGAATGCGGCCTAAGCCGAGCAGCGCCGCAACCATGGTAACCCCTGTATTGCCGGCGCTGATCATCGCATCAGCTTGCCCTTCTTTCACCATCCGGGCCGCAATGACGATCGGCGCTTCCTTATGCTTGCGAACAGCTTCGGTGGGGACGGCATCCATACCGATGTCGTCGTTGGCGGGGACGACGTGGATTGCTTTCTGCCAATACGGTGAACGCTGAACCAAAGGCACGATCTGATCTTCTTTGCCGATGAGGGTTACTTCACAGCCGTATTCCGCAACTGCCAGTTCTGCCCCCCGTACAATTTCAATGGGAGCGTGATCTCCTCCCATGGCGTCAACTGCAATTTTCACGCTTGGCCTCCCCCCGGCGAAATCGGCTTCGTGGCAGTCCTGTCATTCGCAAACGAAAAGACGGTAAACATGCCACGAAATACAACTTTGTCTTGCACCTTGCTTTCAACGCTCACCAACCATTTCGAACCCCTTCGCTGAACAACTTGTGCTTCCGCCACAATCGTTTCGCCCACATTGACAGGCTGCAAAAAGCGCATTCGGACCGAGCCGGTCAGAGCCTTTTCAGCGTCGACGACAGCCACGGCGAGCGAATTGGCCTGCCCGAATATGTAATGACCACGAACAATGGGCTGATCGATGAATCCCATCGAACGATCGGCGACCAAGCTCGAGCGCCCTGACTGCCCGAGTTTGAGGTCAAGCAATTCCCCCATCACATCGTCAATCAACATCGACCGGATTTGCTGCACGCGGCTCGCCAATTCACGGGCCCGCTCCCGCATTTCGGGCAGCCCCAGCTGGAGCCGGTCCAGTCGGATCGTCTGTACACTGACGCCGAAACGGGCGGCAAGAGCAGCATCCGTCAACAGCGGATCCTCTTCGAGTGCTCGAAGCAACGCCTCTTGCCGTTCTTGTTTTCGCTTGCGCCTTACCATTTTCAACGTCCTCTGCAGACCTGCATATAATCAAGCCAGTCCAATGGCCGGCAATATCTATGACAACATATTAACATCTGGTACTAATTATACGAAAAAGTGATTGGCACGCAAGGGACAATTGCCCAATGCAAACTATCTTTTTCTTCAGGCAAAACGAGCCTCTTGGCGCGCAAAAGGTGTCGAAACGGCCGATGCCGCCGACACCTTTCTCGAGGAAATATGTGACGCAAAAACTATGCTTCTTCGGAAGCTACCTGGATGACCGCGCGGCCATCGTAGTAACCGCAGTGGCCGCATACGTGATGTGGGCGCCTTGGTTCCTGGCACTGAGGGCAGGTTACCAACGTAGGTGCGACGAGCTTCCAGTTCGCGCGTCGCTTAGCCGACCGTGCTTTCGATTGACGCCGCTTTGGTACTGCCATAATCGTCTCCTCCTCGTCCGAACGGAAACCTCTTGATCGTTTTATTGCTCTTTCGCATCCGTCCGGAGCTGCCATTCCTTGAGTGCGGCAAGTCGGGGATCGATCGTTTCCATGCGACAATCACACGCAGTCTCATTGCGATCGACGCCGCACTGCGGACAGATTCCCTCGCAATCCTCCCGACAAAGCAGCTTCATCGGCAGTGCGAGGACAATCTGTTCCTGCACGGCCTCCGTCAAATCGATTTCGGATCCGTGAAAAGAGCGTATTTCCTCATCCAAATCGTCAAACGAATCCGGTGATCCATTCGTATCAACTGCATCGTCGTCAGATTCGGCTGCCGGGCGATAGACCTCATGCAAAGGGACTCGCAAATGCCACGGATATTCTTTCAAGCAGCGGCTGCATGTCAAAGCGAGATCCGCCTCGACATTCCCTTGCACTAAATAACAAATGCCCGTATTTGTGACACGGGCTTCAACCCGAAGCGGTGTACCATCGATAAAGTGTATTTGTTCATCGGGTGACTCGGGTTCCGGCTCTTCAAACTGAACCAGCATGGAGGCACCCTTTCGCCCTTTGATGGAGCCAACGTGCACAATCACCGGAATCACCTCATCAATTATAGCGATGGCCTTTCCAGGCTGTCAAGGCTGCGAGGGGCAGCAGCTTCATGCCACCCCCCGTCTCTTCGTCAGTTGCCGAGCCAAATTTGGCCGACATTGGTGTATCCGGCAGCCATTAATATTTTTTCATGATGATCCGGATCTAATTTACCGTTCAAATGCAGTCGACTGCCCAAGAAATGTATACAGAAATGCCCGTCGAATCCGTTGCCCTCCACGGCACCCGAGCCATGCGGCTGCCCGTTCATGGACGCAGCAATGCGACGGCCGTCAATTTCGACGATGATGGCACGCCGTTCCCAACTCCACTGGCCGCCATAAATCTCGCGCATGATGCGAGCGTCCTCCGCGGTCAACGGTTCCGAGTCAGCGTGCAGCGTTCCGTAATACCGCTGCACGTAAAACGACCGTCCGGTTTCCACGTCAATCACCCGAGCCGTCGTGAAGCTGCGGTACAGTTGCTGCGCTTCCGACCAGTGCAAGAGTTCAACCGGTCCGCCCGCCACCCAATGCACTCCTGTGCTTGCCGGGACACTGCCGAAAGGAATGACCAGCACCTGACCGACACGAATTCGGTCGGGATTGGCAATTTGATTGGTCTCGACGATCGTGCTGATACTCACGCCGTACATGCGGCTGATCTCCCAGAGCGTATCACCGGGCGCTACGATATGTTCGTGCGCACGAGGCAAAGCATTTCCCAAGCTGCTCCATGTCTGAGGCCCGACGATGCCGTCGGCGGTGATGTTCGAGTCCGACTGGAATTGTTCCACCGCCCGCTGCGTAGCCGGCCCGAAAAAGCCGTCCGGCTGATCGGAAAGATAACCGAGTTGATAAAGGGCGTGCTGCACCAAGATGACCTCAGGTCCTTGATCGCCACGCCTGACGATCGACCGGGCGGATGATCCGTAAGAGTCGACTTCCGTGGCTCCGAAGGCAGAAACCGAGGAAAGGAGTACCAACGTGACGAGCCATCCGACAGCGGCGGCTAGGATTCGGCGTCCCCCGGCGCCGAAAGCGGCAAACGAATTATTTTTCCTTGAGGCAAGCAACATGCTTCAACCACACTCCTGCATGACGGTAAACCTGAATTGTGGGGACTTCAATCGCATGAAAGTCCAGCGGACCCAGCGGATGAACCACATCCGCACCGAGCATACAATTTCCGCTTGACATCATTTCGCTGTGCCAAGCGTTGGCCAGACGAACAGCCGCTGCTGCCGGCTCTGCTTGACGGTCGTCAAACGCCTGTGCGGGAATCATGCCGATGAGCGATTCATCCGTCAAAATACCTGTCTCCTGCAGCCAGGAAGGCGTCAAATGGCCGGCATCAACCCAGCGGCGTCGTCCGTCTGCGAGCGGAGGCAGCCAACCGGGCAAACCAGCGGCTTTCCGCACGGCATCAGCCAGCGGCCCTTCACGAAACGCGACCCGTTCGCCGGACGTCAAATCGAGAGCGACAATCGTGAGCGGACGCGACAACTCTTCGATCTTTCGACCGCGCACGAGCAATTCCACCCAGCCGAACAAATCAGTGTCCGCTTGGTCCCACGACAAATGAGCCAACACGCCCGCTGCGCGTTGAAGATCCGTCTCGCACGCCCAAAGTGCACCGACCAACGCCCCGAGTCCGGTCGCAACGACCCTGGGCGTGAAGCCGGCCTCGTCGATCGCTCTCATGAAGCCTAATTGAACCAGTGCAGGCGCACCGGTATACCCAAGGCGAATCAGGGGTCGACCCTCGTCTGGTTCTCGCATCATACTCGGCAACAGCTCCTACATAGGATTGTACGGACAGAAGACGGATCCTCTTTTCGCGTAGAGTTTTTTCAACAAGGCTCATGGGCACGCCAGGGTGACTGCCGCAGATCATGCAAGCGTGATGAACTTAAGGGGGAAATCGATTGGCTTTCGGCGCACATCGGAAAGAAATTCTTTCCGCGGGGGTCATCGGCGCATGCGTTCTCGTCCTGACGTTTTTTGTCATCCGCTATCCCGATCAAACGTTCCAGGCGTCTTTCGAAGGACTGCAGCTTTGGCTACGGACCGTCCTGCCGGCCTTGTTTCCCTTTTTCGTGATCTCGGAAATTTTAATGGGAATCGGAGTCATTCATGCGCTCGGCGTTATGTTGGAGCCCATCATGCGCCCTCTGTTTCGTGTGCCGGGCGTCGGCGCTTTTGCTCTGGTCATGGGCCTGGTATCCGGCAACCCTCTGGGCGCAAAAATTACCGGACAATTGCGCCGTGACGACTTATGCACTCGGGAGGAAGGCGAGCGCCTCGTCGCTTTCGCCAATACCGCCGGTCCCCTGTTCATGATCGGGGCCGTTGCCGTCGGAATGTTTCATGACGCTTCGCTGGGTTTGCTCATTGTCGTCTCCCACTACTTGGCCGTTCTCCTCGTCGGATTGTGTTTTCGGTTTCACGGAGGCAAAAGTGAAAAGACAGGCCGCAGAAGTCGCACCGGTCTGCGCGGCGGCCTCATCCGCCGCGCCATGCAGGCAATGGCAACTGCCCACCGGCAAGACGGACGCCCTTTTGGCCGCCTGCTCAGCGATGCAATTCGGGAATCGATGGCCTCGATGATATTCATTGGCGGCACGATTATGATGTTTTCGGTCTTGATTCGCATCTTGTCGATTTCCGGTGCGCTGCAATACGCTGCTGCAGCGTTAGGCGCTTTCATCACGCTCTTCGGTGTTGACGCGGAATTGATTGCACCGCTGACGCACGGAATCGTCGAAATGACCAACGGCGCTCAATCCATCAGCCAAGCTTCGGCCGAGCTTGTCCAACGCCTTATGGCGATCGGCTTCATATTGGGCTGGAGCGGCCTTTCTGTTCACACCCAGGTGGCGGCCATGTTGTACGGAACGGACATTCGGTTCGCTCCGTATTTCATGGCACGCTGCCTGCATGGCATGGTGGCTGCGGCGCTGACGTGGCTGCTTTTTCCTGTGCTCAGAGCAAGCGAAAACACGACGGTGCCTGCCATCGCCACGGTAATTGAACAGCTATCCTACTGGGGACAGCTGGGCGTGATGTTCGGTATGATCGCCGGAGCGGTCGGCCTCTTGCTGTTGCTTTCGTTCGTAATGATCGTCATTCGCCGTATTCATATCGTTCGCTTTTAGCGTGAAACGCTTCACCCGGCTACGAGCTGAGCCCTTCCTTTGCGAATAATTTGAAGCGTTTGCTCGAGCGACTCTTCCAGTGAATTGAGAACAGAGAGGGCATACTCATCCGCGCCCATCTGGATTTCGCGTGCTTGAGCCCGAGCGGCTTCCAAAATCCGTTCAGCATCTTCTTTCGCTTTGCGTACGATTTCGCTTTCCGATACAAGTTTTGCAACGTATTCCTCGGCTTGCGCCAAGATGCGTTCCGCCTCGGCTTCGCTCTCTTGCATCAAACGTTCACGTTCAGCGGAAAGCCATTCGGCGCGCTTCACTTGTTCGGGAATCGAATTGCGAATTTTATCGAGCAAATCGAGGACTTCTTCTGCGTTGATCAAGCTTTTTCCGGTCAGAGGGATCTCAGGTGCGGATTCAATCAATTGGTCAAGCCGATCGAGCAGGATAACCAAATCCATCCGACTCATGCATCTCCCTTCCCCTCGCTGGCCGACATTTTGCGTTGTAGTCTTTCAAGCACACCTTCGGGTACAAGCGCGGCCACGTCGCCGCCGAAAGTTGCCACCTCCCGAATAATGGAAGAACTGATAAAAGAGTATTGGTGGGAGGGTACAAGAAAAACGGTTTCGATGTCCGGTTCCAAATGGCGGTTCATCGCCGCCATTTTAAACTCCACTTCGAAATCGGACACGGCGCGCAGCCCGCGGACAATGGCACGCGCTCCTTGCTTACGGGCATATTCGGCTGCCAAGCCGTCGAACTGTTCACAAACGACGTTGTCGAGATGAGCCGTAGCTTCCAACAACATTTCCACGCGCTCATCCGGAGTGAAGTACGGCTTTTTCTCGGGATTGTGGAGTACCGCCACATAGAGTCGATCGAACAACTTCGCGGCACGTTCGATGATATCCAGATGACCCAATGTCACCGGATCAAAACTGCCGGGATAGATACCAATGTGAAGCTCGGGCGTACCCATTTTCAAACGACACCGCTCCTAGCGAATTTCAACGTATTCAGTAAGTTTCAGGCCACCTAGACCGTTTTTTCGCCGGCCTGATAGATGCTCAATCGGGTATCCCCGTACGTGAGCAGTCGAATCAGTGCCAAATTCTCCACACTGGATTCCAACTCCTCTTGAAATCCGTGCTCAACCACCAGCAATCCCCCCGTGTCGACAATGCCGCAAGCCGCACAATCAGCCACCACTTGAGGTGCCCATCCCGCGTGATACGGCGGATCGGCAAACACCAAGTCAAAACGGCGATCGGACTTGGCCAGGCGCCGCAGGGCGGACCGAACGTCGATGGGCCAAACTTCGGCTTTGCTTGCCAAGCGCGTCAGCTCCAAGTTTTTGTGAATCACGCGCACCGCTTGACGCGAACGTTCCACACATAGAGCACTTGCCGCCCCCCGACTCAACGCTTCAATGGCCAATGAGCCGCTGCCGGAAAATAAATCGAGCACACGCGCCTCCGGGACATAGCTGGCGATGACCGAAAACAACGATTCCTTCACTCGATCCAAAGTAGGGCGCGTATCCGTCCCCTTCAAACTGATCAGACGGTGGCCTTTTGCCGAACCGGCAATGACCCGCATTGGCTCACCTCCTCCGGCTTCTTCCCGCTCCGCCTGCACGCCGCTGCCGTTTCCCGTCATTCGTCAGTCACTTCATGCAGGCGGCGACGGATCAGTCGCTCTTTCCATTCGACCGGAATCGAATCGATCAACGCGGCCAATTTTTCGTCATTTTTGTCGCGCCACGAATTGACCAGCGTGAACAAGTCGATGTCGCGAGCCAAATCGACAAATTGAAGGTCCGTCAGGCCCCACTGGCGCATCCCGATAAATTCACCGGGACCCCGGAGTTTCAAGTCTTGCTCGGCCAAATAAAACCCGTCCGAACTCCGTCGAATGGCAGCAAGACGTTCTCTGGAAGCAGCGGTAGGTCCGTCGCTGATCAAAATGGCGTAAGCCTGACGATCTCCGCGCCCGACTCTCCCCCGCAGTTGGTGCAATTGAGCCAGGCCAAACAGATGTGCCGCTTCAATGACCATAATCGTCGCATGGGGAACATCCACGCCGACTTCGATGATGGATGTCGCGACGAGTATCGGAACGCGACCGGCGGCAAACGCCTCCATCGCGGTCGCCTGCCGTTCGGCTGACATACGTCCGTGTATGAGCGCGACTTGATCTTTCCCCAGCTCCTGCTGCAAGTGCCGGTACATCTCTTCGGCTCCCAGACCGCCGTCGTGATCGTCGCTGTCAATGTAGGGACAGACAACAAACGCCTGCTCCCCTGCCGCCGTTCGCCGACGCAAAAAGTCCACGACTTCAGCGCGGCGGCGCGTCGGTACCCAAAGCGTCTCAACCGGACGCCGTCCAGGCGGCTTTTCATCCAGCCTGGATACAGGCAGGCCGCGATAAACCGTCTCGGCCAATGTTCTTGGAATCGGCGTCGCGGAAACGATGAGCATACGCTCGGCCCCTTTCGCCGCCAACGCATCGCGCTGAGCCACTCCAAAGCGATGCTGCTCATCGATGACCCCCAGCCCGAGGCGCCGAAAACGCACGCCCTCTTGCAGCAAAGCCTGCGTCCCGACAATGATATCGATCGTCCCGTTTTGCAAATCGGTGAGGATTCGGCTGCGTTCGTCCGCCGAACACAAACTCGTCAACAGCTCAAGCCTGACATCGAGACCGCGCAGCAGACTGCGCAAACTGTTGGCATGCTGCTCCGCCAAAAGACGTGTTGGCGCAATGAGCGCGCCTTGCCCTCCGAGTTCCACCGCTTTGAGCAAAGCGTAGGCGATCACGAGTGTTTTGCCGCTGCCGACGTCTCCGGTGAGGAGTCTCTGTGTGCCGATGGGTTGTTCGACTTCGGCGTCCCACTCGGCCATTGCCCGGCGCTGTGCACCGGTAGGCTCAAACGGCAGATGACGCAAAAAGGCTTCGCAAAGCGGCCGACGGGGCGACCCGCTTGAGCTTGCAGGCGCCTGGACGTTCGATGGCAACTTCGGAGTTGGCGCCGGCAACAAGGCGATTTCGAGCAGGGCCAGCGAACGCCGCCCACGCTCGGGGTCTTCGGGTGTTTGCGGTTGATGCAGAAGCCGAAGCGCATGGAGCACGTCCGCAGCTGCGGCTGCTCCGGAAATCTCAGTCGTCGCTTGCATCAATACGTGGTGAATGCTTTCCCGCAACAGCTTCTGAGAAATCCCTTGAGTTAAAGGATAAACGGGAATGACCCGGTCTGCGACAGAGCTGTTGTGCACCACAAACTCGGGCTGATCAAAATGGGGAACACCGTCGCGCCAGCGCAAGACGGCACGCAGATGAACGCGGGTGCCGGGCTTTACCGACGGCGGTGGCATCCTGCGCCCCCTGACCGGCCGCAGCAGATGAATGGGAAACCGCCTTGGGCCAACGCTGAAAATGACGCTTTCGATGACGAGGTGGGGTCGCTGCCAGCTGCGACGTACGTTCGCCGCCACCACTTCTCCGGGCATCAACACACCCGCACCGTCGTCAAGCGCATCAACAGCTTCAAACGTGGGACAAAAGTGAAATACCTGATATCGCCGCGGCAAATGAAGCAATAAATCGCCCCATGTTTGAATGCCGAGGACCGCCAACCGCTCAGCCCGCACCGGACCGATGCCCGGGATCGCAGTAACTGCTCGCGTCCAAAAAGAAGCGTCACGGGGCAATGCCGACAACACCGAGCGTTCCGGGCCCTGCATGCGTTCCAATGGTCGGGCCGAGGAGATGAACGGAAAGCTGACTTCCCGGGCATGCGGCTTCGATTTGTTCCTTGAGTGACCGGGCATCATCCGGGGCAGCGCCGTGGACGATGGCACCGCGGACAGCTTGACCTCCGACCGCTTCCTTAAAGCGCTCGATCACCATGCTGTATGCGCGGTTTTTCCCCCTTGCTTTCCCCGCCGGCGATACGACTCCGTCTTCCAACGTCAACACAGGCTTTACGTTGAGAATTCCGCCCAAGAGCGCCTGTGCCTTTCCGATACGCCCGTTTTTCGCCAAGTATTCAAGGGTGTCGACGACAAAATAAACCTTGATCCGCGGAATCATCGAGCGTACGGCCTCGACAATCGCTTCGAACGTTTCGCCTTCGCTTCTCCGACGCGCCGCTTCTCTGGCCAGCAGACCGATGCCTAGCGAGGCAGACAACGAGTCGATCACTTCGATTTTGACGCCGGTCATTTCGCGTGCGGCAAGTACGGCCGATTGAACTGTACCGCTCAAGCGGCTGGAAAGGTGAATGGAGATGATGTGGGTCGCGCCCTCGTCACGCAGTCTTTCGTAAGTGCGCAAAAACTCCGTGGGAGAAGGCTGCGTCGTGAAGGGCATGGTTTTGCTTTCACGCAGTTTTTCATAAAAAGCGTCCGGCGTCAAATCGACACCGTCTTGATATTCTACGTCGCCAAACGTAATCGTCAGCGGCACAACCTCGATTCCCTCAGCGGTGCACAATGAAGCGTCGAGATCGGCGCCGGAATCCGTCACGATGCGAATATCACTCACGCTTATCCCTCCCCTGACCCTGCCCTTGCGAGCGAAAGCCTTTCGTCATCTACTCAATGGCTACCAGATAATCGTAAAACGGCTGTCCGCCCGCGTAGCATTCTACTGTTGCCTCCCGGTATTGACGGGACAGACGGTCAGCGGTTTCCCTGGCTTGTTCCACATCGACGTCAGCACCATAGTACAAGGTGATCATTTCCGCCTGACCATTCCATAGGTAGGCGACGAGTTCTTCCAGAACCTCTTCATAATCAGCGCCGGCTGAAATGATTTCGCCCCCGACTACGCCGATGACTTGGCCTTCTTGGATGAATCGCGTTCCGTTGCGCACGGAACGCACGGCGCGGGTCAATTCACCGGTGCGAACACCTTCCGCAGCTTGGGCCATGGCTGCGACCAATTGCTCGACGGGCCGCGTCGGATCGAATTCCACCATGGCCGCCACACCCTGGGGCATCGAAGTCGTTGGCAACACATGCACTTCTTTTTCACACAGCTCGGCCGCTTGACGAGCAGAAAGGACGACATTGCCGTTGTTCGGCAGAACGATCACAGTACGTGCAGGCACCCGTTCAATGGCATCACGGATTTCTTGAGTACTCGGATTCATGGTCTGGCCGCCCGCTACGGTGACCGATACGCCCAGCTCTGCAAATATGTCTTCGAAACCCTTTCCATGCACAACGGCAACAACACCAACGGTTTCCTCAGTATCCGACACCGCCGCTTCAGCAACCGATCCGGAGGACGAACCATTCAACAAGCCGCCCAAATCGCCCGCAGCACCCGAGATCTGCTGATTTCGGCGTTTCGCTGCGGCGGCTTCGTTCTGCAGAACCATGTTGTCGATTTTGATATCTGATAAATGGCCGAGTTCGCCGCCTATTTCAAGCGCTTGTCCCGGATGGTTCGTATGCAGATGGACCTTGATAACCGAGACGTCGCCCACGACAAGCAGCGAATCGCCTAACGGCATCAGGCGGGAACGCAACGCATCGACATCGACGTCTTCACAATGAATGAGAAACTCGGTACAGTACCGAAACGTAATATCCGCCGGATGTATGGCATGTATCGCGTCGGCCCGCGCGAATTCATCGGCTTCCTCGTATGTGTCCAACTGTTGCAAGGATGCACGTTCATCCAGGGCTTCAGGCGTCTTCAGTGCCCGCAAAGCTCCTTCGAACACGATGGCCATGGCTTTTCCGCCGGCATCAACGACTCCGGCGTCGCGAAGGAGCGGCAGCAACTTGGGCGTTTCTTCGACGGCATCACATGCGGCTTGGTGACATATTTCCAGCAGATGCAAAATATCGGTCGCTTCTCGGAACGCCTCGCGAGCGGCTTCTGCGGCTCGCCTGCCGATTGTCAGCATGGTGCCTTCCGACGGTTCCATCACAGCCGAATATGCCCGCCGACTTGCGAACTCCAAAGCCGCGACGATATCTGCCAAGCCGGCTTCCGCCTTGCCTTTGAGTCCGTCAGCAAATCCTCTTATGTATTGTGAGAGGATGACGCCCGAGTTGCCTCGAGCCCCGAACAAAGCGCCACGCGCCGCAGCTTCCGCAACGTCGTCAACCCGTTGCGACGTACATGCTGCCGCTTGCCGCACTGCCGCCCGCAACGTCAACGCCATGTTGGTTCCTGTATCTCCATCCGGAACCGGAAAGACATTGAGCGCATTGATATATGCACGATGGCGCTCAAGCTGCCTTGTCCCCATCTCTAGCATCCGGAGTATGTGGATGCCCACCAACGATTGCAAGCTTTTCACCTTCCGTACTGCCTTTAAATTCCACCAAGTCACCTTGGAACATGCGGCTCACTCAAGCCCCATACGGGTTCGTGAGAATAGATTCCGAATCCTGCCGACGAACAACCGGCGAACAACCTCCTTCGTCCACCTTAGTCCCCTGCTTCGAATTCCCCGTGTCGCATGAGCGCCCCGCTTCATCCAACCAAACTGGACATGTGCAACCACTTATGCTAGGATGAATGAGTATGATTCCATGTCGTCGAAGGATCGGCGATAATTTTCTAGTTTACGTTGAGGAAGTGATCGCGTTGGCACGTCGATGCATCGTCTGTGCAAAGCAAACTCAAACCGGCAACAACATTTCTCACTCGCACCGCAAGACACGTCGTACGTGGAAAGCCAATGTTCAAAGGGTGCGAATCAAAATCGGCGAAACGCCTACGCGTGCTTATGTGTGCACCAAGTGCTTGAAAGCCAACAAAGTGCAGCGCGTTGTTTAAGGGCATGAGCCAACCGCAACACTCAACGATGTTTCGCCGTAAGCTTGAAGGGGGAAGGAGTCGACCCCCTTTTTTGTTTTCTGCGGTGGGAAAAATGATGCTAAACCGTACGACAAATCCCTCTATGAGTATGTGCCAGGAATGTGAAAGTTGTCGGTTGTCGTATGGAAACGTTTGTATTTGAACGGTGAATGGGAATGAGAAAGCGGTTTGCAATGCCTGAAGGATCGATCCACAACCCGTCTGTGGGGAGATATGTACGACGAGATCGACTTGTTGCAGACCGTGCCGCAACGAACGAGCCGTGACCGCTCGCGTTCATCCCGTATTCGAGCTGCGGCTGCCGACCGGGATCCCAAGGCATTCGCCTTATCGTTCCCGCACCAGTCGATCACCAGCCATGCCCTGAGGGAATTTCCCAATGGGTGATTTTTTATATGTCAAATCTTGGCTCTGCGAGCCGCGCACGCTTGGTTGCGCTTTCCCACGATCGTGGTTGCTTGTCCGTCAAGTCCCCCTTTCCTTTCGATGCTAAATGCCTTGGGAATTTCCAGTCGGCAAATTCATTATAGCCAGAGATCTCCTCCGAGTCAACAGAATTAACCATCTACTTCAAATATAACTTTAAGTACGCAAATATAACGACAATTACAAACCCCTTCTCCGGTAATCTTCGGTACGTCGCACCGGATCGCGCCCAGACCTATACCTGAGCGACGATGTTTTCCAGATGTCGCAAAGCCGCTTGAGGATCGGGCGCGCCAAAAATGGAGGATCCTGCTATTAACACGTCGGCGCCGGCTGCATACGCTTGATCTGCCGTATCGGGCCCGATTCCTCCGTCGACACCGATTTTGGTTTTCAGCCCACGGGAATCAATGATTTCACGCAACGCGGCCACCTTTTCCAGAGTGCGAGGAATAAACGCCTGACCACCGAATCCGGGATTGACCGTCATCACCAATACAAAATCGACGTCGGGCAAAATCCACTCCACCATGGCAACCGGTGTATGCGGGTTGAGAGCGACTCCTGCACCGATATCGTACGCACGAATTTGTTGCACCGTGCGATGCAGATGGGTGCACGCTTCCACGTGCACCGTGATTTGGTCGGCCCCTGCTTGAACAAACGCTTCGAGGTGCCTCTCCGGCTTCTCGATCATTAAATGGACATCGAAAAAATGCTGCGAAAGCGGCCGCAAGGCCGAAATCACACCTGGACCAAAACTAATGTTCGGAACAAATGCGCCGTCCATCACATCGAGATGGAGCCAAGCGGCGTCCCGCACTGCGTTGACTTCTTCTCCGAGTCTGCTGAAATCGGCCGCCAAAAGCGATGGAGCCACGATAGCCTTCCTTGACACGTCAGTACCTCCGCGCCTCATATTCGATAATGTCTTGCAAAATACGCAAGTAGCGTTCGTACCGTCCTTTGTCGAGACCGCCGCTTTCAACCAGCTCCTTAATTCGGCAATCCGGCTCGCGCCAATGCAAGCAGCTGGCCCCAAAACGGCACTCTGTTCTCCGGACGGCAAACTCCGGATAGTAATCGGACAAAGCTTCTTTGGGAATTTCATGAACGTCGAGTGTGGAAAAGCCGGGGGAGTCAGCGATCCAGCCCTTTTCTGAAATTGGGAACAGCTCGACCGCACGGGTCGTGTGCCGACCGCGGCCGGTGCGCTGGCTGACGGATTGGGTAGCTCGTTTGAGCTCAGGCACTAAACAATTCAATATGGATGATTTTCCGGCTCCCGATTCCCCGGCGAGAACCGTAACATGGCCCGCAAGCTTTCGGCGCAGTTCATCGATGCCTTGACCGGTCACACCGCTTGTGAAAACCACCGAATAATTGGCAGCCACGTAAGGTGCGGCGATCTCCTCGGCGACTTGTGCATCAACAAGATCGACCTTGTTCAAAGCCAAGACGATTTTGCCTACCGTATACTCACACAAAACAAGCAATCGGTCCAAAAGATCCAGGTTCGGCGTCGGCTGCGTCAAGGCGACGACGACCAAAACTTGAGTGACATTGGCAACTTGGGGCCGCTTTAGTGTGACGTCGCGAGGTAAGATTTCTTCAATTACACCTTCGTTGTTCGCAAGCGGTAAAATGCGAACCCGATCGCCGGGCAACAAGCGCTCCCATCCTTGGCCACGGCGATCTTGCATGAAACGGCCGCGCAATTTGCATGCATAAGCAATACCTTGTTCATCCACCACCCAACTCAGTCCGCCGATCGTCCGGGTAACAATGCCTTCAATCAGCTGTTCTACATCAGACAAGTACCGGTATTCACTCCTTTGCTTACCGTGCTCCGCGAATGAGCCCTTGGGATTCGAGGACTCCTCCGATCCATACTTGGTACATGGCATCCTCACCGCGCCCGGTGATGAGCTGGGAGATCCTCGAGCCCCCGCTATGTGTATTGCGGTATACACTCCGAGCCGAAATGTTGTCGATGATGACGATTTCAACTTCACGATCCGGGCCTGGAGGAACGCTGATGTTGATAAATGCTTGAACCCAGTTTTCACCAGGCGGCGTATCATTTACCACTTCGTTCTGCGGACTCTCAACGCCAGGTTGATTGTGTGCCAAAGTGAGCGGCCGATAAGCAAAGCGAATGCCCGTCCCCACTTCGACATCACTGCCCGGGTTCAAATCTTGGGCGATGATATGCCCGGGTTCTACACTGGGATCATCCTCCGGGTAGATATCGGTAACTACCAATCCGAGCGCCTCGGCCAATGCAACCGCTTCGTCGATGAACATGCCCGAGAAGTTCGGCACCGCGAACGTTGCGACCGGCGGCGCGCCTGTGCTGAAGACAAGATTGACCTTGCTGCCGACCCGCACTCTCGTGTCGGGCTCAGGCTGCTGGGAAATAACGAGGTCCGGCGGCATATTCGGATGATACGCATGGTCGATTTCGCCGATTTCCAGGCCGAACTGCGCCAGCCGCAAGCGAGATTCGCGCTCCGACAAATTGGTCAAGTCGGGTACATTCACCATTTCCAGTCCGATGCTGACGTGCACGCCGATCTCGCGCCCGGCTCGCACCACACGGTCAGCCTCCGGATCTTGTCGCACCACCGTGTTCACAGGCAATTCGGAGTTGACCTCACGCGTGACTCGCAAGCTGAGACCTTCAGCGGCAAGAATGCTCTCCGCATCGCTGATGCTCAATCCGACAACGTTGGGGACACGAACTTCAGGCCGCCGCAGCAAGGTTTGCAGGCCATGCTTATGAAAGGCGCCCACACTAACGCCTATTGCGAGGAAGAAAACAAAGATCGTCCCAAGCAAGAGATAACTTCGCCGCTTCTTGGGAGCCTTTCTCCTCGGCACGTCTGCATGACCTCCTCCGCTCTCTTCGTCCAGGCCAGACTCTTGTACGCTTCCTGCATGGAATTTCTGACGGCGACTTGGGTTCGGCACTCGAATAATTGTATGCTCGTCGGATAGGGTTGTACTCAGTCCGTGATGTGGCACCGATCCTTCGTCGATGTGTGTTGCCGCCACCGTGATTTCATCGGACGCCGTCGGCAGCGTCTGTTGCTCAACTTCGGCGTCGTCGCCCGCAGCGGCGTCAGCGACCCAAGGCAAGGACGGAGGTTCATCCGAGCCGTTTTGCACCAACGGGCGCAGACGCTGGAGCATCGCTCCGGCATCGGGAAAACGATTGGCCGGGTCTTTGGCTAGTGCTTGCAGAACAATGGATTCGAGTTCCTCGGGGATATCATCAACGAGATCGCGCAGCGGTTTCGGATCTTCTTCAACATGTTTCAGAGCGACGCTGAGCGGGCTGTCTCCTTGGAACGGCATGCTGCCGGTGAGCATTTCGTACAAAAGCACGCCCAAGGAATAAACGTCTGAAGAAGCTTCGACGCTTCGCCCTTTGGCTTGCTCGGGTGATACGTAATACACCGACCCAAAAATCGTTCCGGTTTGCGTCAGCGTTGCAGCGGTCGCCGCTCTGGCGATGCCGAAATCGGTGACTTTGATATGGCACTCATCGGTTACGAGAATGTTGTGAGGTTTGACGTCCCGATGCACAAGCCCCCTGCGATGGGCCGCATCGAGCGCTTTGCACACTTGCTGTGCGATATGCAAAGCTGTAGGGACCGGCAACCGTCCGTGCTTGCGGAGAATCTCCTTCAGGTTTTGCCCTTCGATGTACTCCATCACGATGAAGTGCGTTCCGGCGTCGGATCCGACATCGAAAATGCTTACGACGTTCGGATGCGAAAGACTCGCGGCGGCCCTTGCCTCGCGCTCAAATCGAAAACGAAAATCGGGATCGGCAGCATATTGCGGATGAAGAACTTTCACGGCAACGGTGCGTTCAAGCAGAAGGTCGTTGGCGCGATAAACGACGGCCATTCCGCCTTCTCCCAATTTGGCCTCGATCTCATATCGATTGCCGAGAATCGTGCCGACCAATAACTTCACCCACTTTAATGCACGGGCAGCGAATCTGCGGTCCCGAACAATGACTTGACTATAGCGTCGGCAATCGGTGCAGCGCCATGTGCGCCGCTTCCACCGTTTTCCACAAGCACAACGAGGGCCAAAGACGGCTGCGAGGCCGGAGCAAAACCGACAAACCAAGAGTGAGGCGCCCCATGAGGATTCTCCGCCGTGCCTGTTTTGCCCGCCAACAGCGTGGCATCAGCAGCCCCCGACGCGGTGCCGTACGCCGTTGCGGCACGCATGCCCTGCTGCAGCAAAGCGGCCGTTTTTGAACTCATAATGCGTTGAGGGCCGGCCTCACCGCCCGCACGGACATCCGCAGGCTCGAGTACAATTCGCGGCTCGACATAAAAGCCGCCGTTTGCAATGGCCGCTGCTGCTACAGCCATTTCAAGCGGCGTGACCAATACCTCGCCTTGTCCGATGCCCGCCGCCGCAAGAGCCGCCTGCGTTTCCAGCCTGCCCGTGCTTCCTTTCGCCGTCGGCAGGGGCAGACCAAACTCTGCACCGACGCCCATGGCCTGAGCCATCGTGCGCAACGCCTGAGATCCGGTTTGCGTCGCCAGGCGAGCAAAAATCACGTTCGATGAAAACGCCAACGCCTCCGTGAGATGCAACGCACCCATTGACCGTCCGCCGGCGTTCCGGATGACGGTGCCATCGATGATGGCTGTGGGTGCATCTTGCAAAACCGTTTGCGGATCAACGGCCCCTGCTTCCAGTGCAGCTGCCAACACGATCAACTTCCAGGTCGAGCCTGGGGGGTACAATCCTTGCAAGGCCCGGTTGAACATAGGGGCTTCGGTTGCCGATGCCTCCATGGATTCCCGAAGTCGCTCGCTCGAAAAGGTCGGGGAGCTGAGCATGCCGAGGATTTCGCCTGTCCAAGGATCGAGAGCGACGACGGCGCCTCGGTCAGCCGGACGCCAAGCCGCCTCGATGGCAGCTTGTACACGAGCGTCGATGGTGGTGTGAACTTGTTGCGGCCTGCCGAAATGAAGGCGCTCACCCAGCGTTGAATGCAAAGCTCGGCGCCCGGAAAGTTGACTGTCAAATACGGCTTCCAAGCCGGCCAGACCGTAAAGCGGGTGCCGATAACCGACAATATGGGCTAAGTAGCGAAACTCTGAACCGGCGTGATTATTATTGCCTGAAGTCGAGTTCAAACTTTCTCCACTGCGGGTAGTGATTCCTGCCCGTGCCGCTTGGCCGGTTGTCCCTCGAACGCTGGTGTGCAAAGGATGCGCTTTGAGTTCAGGACCTTGAATCACTCCCCAATATACGAGGGCGAGAAAAACCGCAGTCAAACCGACGACGGCACCGCGCAACAGCGGTGCAGTGTTCAAACGAAAGCCGTACGACGAACTTTGGAGCGCGCTGTCCCCCGAGCTGATATATCCGAATATCAAAAAGGTCGCTACAAGCGAACTGCCTCCGTAGCTGACAAGCGGCAGCGTGATGCCGGTCAATGGCAGGAGACGAACGGATCCGGCTAAGATCAAAAGCACTTGGCTGACAAGAAGAATGCTCAATCCGAGCGCAATTTGCCGTCGAGTTCGCTTGGGCTGCTGCCGGCTCAAACGCAGCATCCGTTCAATCAACCACGCGTAGCCGACGAGGACAAGCAGCACCCCACCTGCCCCTACCGCTTCGGCCAGAACGATCAACGGCAAGTCCGTCACGGCGGCCGGCAGCGCAGTCGCCGCCAAATTCCCCCATCCGCTGCCGAAGATGCCGCCGCGAGCAATCGCAAAAAGCGATTGAATCGACTGGTAGCCGAAACCGTAAGGGTCGTCCCACGGACGCAGCCAGGCGATGAACCGGGTTTGAATGTGCCCGAACATCACCACCCCGGTCAAGGCAAGGAAAATCATGCCGACCAGTTGCACAGCAAAAGAACGCCAATGAATTCCCCCTCGACTGAGCGACCAGATCGTCCCAGCGAAACTCAGTACGAGCAGCGGTCCAAAATCGCGCTGCCACAAGGTACATAGGACAAATAGACTTGTCAGTGCGAATGCCCACCTGACGTCGTGTGGCACCTCCTGCGCCTCGCCGCCGGAACCTGCTTGTGAAGGCGCATTTGGCTGTGAGTTGACGTTCCAACGAGACATTACGCTGCCCCAAAACATGATCAGCTGAATTTTAGCAATCTCCACGGGATAAAACAGAAAGGCCTCCTCGTCAAGCGAAGATCGGCCGCTGGCCGCCAACATGCCGATGAAAGCCGTAACCAGCATAAAAGCAACCGCCAACACGGTAAGCGGAAGGGCATGAGCTTCCCACAATTTGACCATCCGTGGGTTCGCAGCAACGACGAATGCCGCAACGGCAATGATGAGCCAACGGGCTTGCTGAAGTGCGAGCGTCGGCGCAATTTGATGGATCGCAGACAACCCAGCGGCAACAAGCAAGGCGACGGGGAACAAGAGTCTTACGTCCGAGCGGGGGGCCAAACCGGCAATGAAAAAAGCGAGCCCGTAAAACAAGCCCACTTTTGGTGATTCGAGCATAACACCCGACGCCGCTAAGATGCCGAATCCGATGCAAATGGCGGCGAGAAGAGAAATCCGGGAGGTGATGTAGATGCCATCAGCTCTAGCCCTCAGATGGCGGTATGCGGACCAATACGACAGTGATATTGTCAGGTCCCCCTTCCTTGTTCGCCTCGGCAACCAATTGCTCCACAGCAGCCTCAAGAGTAGGAATCCCGGATAGGATGCTTTCAATGCGCTCGTGGTCCAAAACTGCCGTCAAGCCATCGGTGCAGAGCAAAAACAAGTCTCCTGGAAGGGTTTCTTCCCGCAAAATATCGACGTCCACCTGAGGTGAGGTTCCCAGCGCCCGCGTGAGGAAATTCCGTTGAGGGTGCTGCGCAGCTTCGCTTTCGCTCAACGTTCCCGTCCGGACGAGCTCCGCCACCACCGAGTGGTCCAACGTGAGCTGCTGCAGCTTGTCGTTTCTCAGTCGATAGCAACGCGAATCACCGACATGGGCAACGAGAACATGGGTGGTTGTGATATAAGCTACCGTGAGCGTCGTTCCCATGCCGGCGTACTCAGGCTTTCTCTGGCTTTCGCGCCAAATCCGATAATTTGCTTCCGCGACCGCTTGGTTCAGCCATTCCAAGGTAACCTTATCGGTCTTGGCTATCAGCTCTTTCATCGTATCGATCGCCATTCGACTGGCGACCTCGCCCGCCGCATGCCCACCCATCCCGTCCGCGACGGCAAACCACGGTGGTTCAGCCCAGCAGGAATCTTCGTTCTCCGTCCTAACACGGCCCTTGTCCGTTTGTACCGCAACCCGCATGATCTAATGTTCACTCTCCCACCGGCACCAACTTGCGACTTTGACGACGAAGTTGGCCGCAGGCTGCATCAATGTCCGATCCCTTTTCTTTGCGAACCGTCACAGGGATTCCCGCCTGTCGAATTGCTTCCGCAAAGGCCCGCACTTGTTCCATGTCAGGCCGTTCGAATCCGGTCTCCGCAACCGGGTTGAGCGGTATGAGATTCACGTGGCACAGCATTGATTCGAGCCGTTCGACAAGTTTTTGCGCCATGTCGATGGAGTCGTTCACATTCCGAATAAGAACGTATTCGAACGTAACGCGGCGGCCCGTTTGCGCGATGTATTCCCGGCATGCCTCGAGCAAGATGTCGATGGGGTATTTACGGTTCAACGGCACGAGTTGGTCACGCAACTCGTCGGTAGGAGCATGCAGGCTTACCGCAAGGACGACCTGCAAATTTTCGGCGGCTAAGCGACGTATGCCCGGCACAACCCCGGAAGTGGAGATGGTGATGTGGCGTTGACCGATACCGAGGCCTTGCGGATGAATCATGGTTCGCACGGCACGAAGCACCGCACGATAATTGGCCAACGGCTCGCCCATCCCCATGAGCACTACGTTGCTGATTCGCTTGCCTGCTTCTTGCTGCAGCCGAACGAGTTGATCGATGATTTCACCTGCCGTTAAATTGCGGATCAGTCCGCCGAGAGCCGTGGCACAAAATGCGCAGCCAATACCACATCCGGCTTGCGACGAAATGCATGCCGTGAGTCTGTCACCTTCGGGAATGAGCACGGCTTCAACCGTGACACCATCCGCCAATTCAAAGAGAAACTTCCGGGTGCCATCGGCTGATTGCTGGTGCAGTTTCGGATACACTCGACTGACAAATGCTTCTTGAGCCAAACGTTCACGCAAGGAAATCGGCAAATTGGTCATTTCCGAAAATTGATGAACGCCGCGCCGATACATCCATTCCATCATTTGCCTTGCTCGATACGCAGGCTCTCCCCATTCGACGACCAACCGTTCCAACTCCGAAGGCGAAAGACTCTTGACATCGATGCGTTTGTCCGCGAGTTGTTGGGACAATACGAACGACCCCTTCTATTTTATTCTTTCTTCATGCACAGATCGGAATTCCTTCTCAGGATACGGATTATGGTGGATTTCATCTACGGTTGCAGGCACATAATACTGCTTGTTTGAAACCGAATGAACCGGTCGTGTCACCGCTGCGACAGTGGAAGATGCGACACGCCGACACAAGAACTTGGCCGGGAGGTAAACCATGTCAAAGATGTCAAAAGTGCATTTCATGACGTCCTACTTTGAATATCTGCTGCGGGCAGGAATTCGGAGCGAAGACGATTACATCGGCGACGCGTCACGTTTTTTGCGGTTCCTCCTAGCGAACACCTGCTCCGACGACGTATATGCATTTTTTGAAAGCTGCCGGGCCTCCCCCGGATACCGCCGAAGAATGCAGCGGACGTTGCGCCGCTTTTTTGAATACAGTCGTGAACATCTGGAAATCGAACCCAAAGCACTTGAAGCTTTCACTCATGGCGAGAGCAAGCCTTAGTTTGAATTTAACCAGATATAGAAAAAAGACCGCTTGGTTGCGGTCTGACTGGTCGGGGTGCTGGGATTTGAACCCAGGGCCTCTTCGTCCCGAACGAAGCGCGCTAGCCAAGCTGCGCCACACCCCGTGAATGAAACATTTGGTTTAACAACGGCACAAGGAAAGTATACAACAGTATCGCCAACATGTCAAATCCTAAATTGAACTAAAAAGCTACTGCGCACACGTATCTCTCGGCACGGTTCAAGCATAGACTGAGTGCGAAGCGCAATTGCCAAGGCACATCGGGCCGCTTCACCGGCCAGACAGCTTGCAGCCCCACTCCCCTGGGGTTCGCCCGAGGTGAACATACATGCACGATATGTTAGCCGAGAAACTGTTGATGTTCGAGCGCCTTCTCTTAAAACACGATTATCAAGAGCTTTTGCTGCGTACTCGTCCCAGACAATTGCACGAGAAGGCCCTGCGAATCATCCGACTAAAAGAAGAACAGCTTCAGCTTCTGGATGACCTCATACGCGAAACAGCAACCGCCCACAGCTCGATTCAAGGAGACTTGTCGGGACGATTTCGTCCGAGCCAAGCCGCCGAGGACTAATAGGTGCTCAATGTCGTTGAATAGCGCAGTTCATCGGCAAGCTTGGCAATGACAACGGAATTGGTCGGAAACCTCCCTTTGCGTTGGCCGTTGGAAGCAAGCGATTCGATGAACTCGCGATTTCCCTTCTCCCATGCAGCCAGTACGGCATTTCGAATCGCTGCTTCGACTCCGCTCGGCGTAGTGTCATACTTCTCGGCAAGATGAGGATACAAATTCTTGGTCAGCGAGCCGTTCAACATGCTCTCATCACGCAACACGGTGAGAACGGCTTCCCGCAAATATGTATACCCTTTGAAATGCGCCGGGATCCCCATCTCCTGCAAAAGACGGGTGACGCCCCTGCGTTCATCCATCGACGAGGCCGTTTGTTTATAAACTTCGCCCGTTTCCCGGATTTCCGTGCTGCTTGGCCGCTGCGTGCCGAATTGCCGGATTCGTTTGACCAGAAGGTCGAGGTCAAATGGCTTGACGATAAAATAGTCGGCGCCAAGTTCCGTGAAACGTTTGACCAAATCGTCCCGGCTTAAGGCGGTGAGCACAATGACCCGCGGAACGCGCTGCAACGACAGGCGCCGCATCCGTTCCATCACTGCCAAGCCGTCCAGGTGTGGCATGGTGATGTCGAGCAGCACTACGTCCGTCTCGATTTCTTGCAAGCGCTGCAAAGCCTCCTCGCCGTTGTAAGCGACACCGACGACTTCAAGATCGTGCTGCGCCCCCAAAAATTCACTCAGTGTCTGGCACAACTCGACGTTGTTATCGACAATAAGTACCTTAATCAAAGAAAGGACACCCCATTTCTTTTGGTTTAAGGTTATTATTTCTATTCATTACGGTTAATGTCCAGCGTACAAATTCCTCTTTTTATGTAAATGCACCTTAGAGATTGAGAAAAATGCACTAGGAACAGTTTCCTACAAACGGATCAAACGGGCGACAAAAAAACCGTCCGTATCATTCAGGTGCGGCCATAGTTGCAAGCGGCCGTGTTGAATTTGCCGTTTTTGCCGGTCGGTGATGGTGGATTGCAACGATTCAGGCAATCGATCGTAGAAAGGATCCGGACGAAAGTCCGGATGGTGCGTCAAAAACCAGTCGACATTTTGTCCATTTTCCTCGTCATCGACACTGCATGTGCTGTATAGGAGGACGCCTCCGGGCTGAACCAACTTCGCGGCTGCCGCCAAAATTTCCCGTTGCAGCGTGACCAGCGAGGCAAAATCGGCTTCAGAACGGGCCCAACGGAGGTCGGGCCTTCGCCGCAGCACGCCGGAACCGGAACAAGGAGCGTCGACTAAAACGGCTTCTCCAGGCGCGCCTTGGACATGTCGGGCGTCGCCGACGAACGCCTTCACCGATTGGATGCCGAGACGGCGGCAAGCCTGTTCGACAAGCCGCACGCGGGCGGGATTGACGTCAAGTGCATAGATGGTGCCGTAATCACCCATTCGTTCGGCCAAGTGCGTCGTTTTGCCGCCGGGAGCGCTGCATACGTCCCATACCCGTTGACCGGGCTTCGGGTCGATGACGATCGCTACGAGTTGCGAACTTTCGTCTTGCGGCGTGCAAAGCCCTTGTTGAAAGGCTTGCAATTGTTCAACGCCGCCTCCGCCCTTAATCCGGACGGCATCGGGCAAAACGGGTGAAGGCGCCACCTCCACGCCTTCGTCTTTCAGGCTGCCGATCAGCTCATCGACCGTACAGCGCAGTCGGTTGGTTCGCAACACAATGGGCGCCGGCTCATTGTTGCTTCTGGCGTAGGCTGCAGCATGATCCGCGCCGTATTGTCGAATCCACCGTTCAATCAGCCACGCAGGATGCGACGTCGTCACGGCTAAATGCTGAACGGGATCCGTGTGCCAATCAGGCGCTTCAAGGGCGTTCCATCCCCGGGCGACCGCCCGACATACGGCATTGACGAATCCGGCCGCATGCTGGGTGGCCCGATGTTGCTTTACTATGCGAACCGCTTCGGAGCAAACCGCATGTTCCGGGATGGACCGGAGGTGAATGAGCTGATAAGCAGCGAGTCGCAATGCGTTGCGCACAACGGGATGTTGGCTCGCCAGCGGACGTGAGACGAAGTGGCTCAGAACCCAGTCCAATTGCCCTTGCCACCGCACAGTGCCATACGTGAGCTCCGTGGCAAAAGCCCGGTCACGAGTGTCGAGCTGACTTTGCCGGAGCAAACCGTTTAACACCAAATTGGCATACGCCTCATCTTGCTCGATACGGCAAAGCGCCTGCAAGGCCACTTCGCGTGCGCTTTGCAGGCGCTGAGGTTTTCGCCTGTGAGTAGAACTCGAAGCTGTCACGCTTAATCCCTCGCGAGATTGCGCAAGAACAATAGACGGAGGAGCTGCATTACAGCCATCGCCGTAGCCGCTACATAAGTAAGAGCAGCGGCGGTTAAAACGGCACGGCTGCCTTTGACTTCGTCTTGCTGCAAAAATCCTCCCGCCGTCAAAAGCTTCATCGCACGTGCGCTCGCGTTGAATTCAACCGGCAGCGTAACGACCTGAAATGCAACCGCTGCAATGAAAAACCAAATGCCGATGTTCATCAGCATTGCACCGAGGTTGCCGGCGCCGGCCCCCGCACTAAACAGAAAGCCCAGGAAGAACAACGGAAAAGCGGCGCTGGAACCAATTGCGGCAATCGGGAAAAGATTCGTACGCATCGTCAACGGAACATACGCTTCAGCGTGTTGCAAAGCGTGCCCTGTTTCGTGGGCGGCAACACTGAGCGAAGCGAGGGAACGCCCGTGAAACACTTCGGGCGAAAGACGCACCGCACGGCTGCGTGGGTCGTAGTGATCGCCCAAGCGCTGTGGAATCTGTTCAACGGGCACATCGCGCAGTCCCGCTCGATCGAGGATCGCTCGCGCTACTTGCGCTCCGGTGTATCCGGCGCGAGCCGGCACCTGCAAGTACTTAGCGAACGTGCTTTGAACCTTGGCTTGCGCGTACAGCGCAAAAAGCATTGCCGGAATGAGAAACAATATCGTTGGATCGAAAAACGTGAAAAACGGCATTTGAAACTCCCCCCTTTTGCCCGCCAAAACGGACGGGCAAACCATGCAACCATGCGTGCACTGGCACAATCGGCCTTCCTAACCATTTTTATACGTTTTCAACTTCTCCACTGTCAAGACGCCCCAAACGCTCGCCTACCTCGACACGATGCCCGTTGCAAAACGCGTCGGCAGTCAGGCGCTTGCCGTTCTCCGGTTGCAGCTCGGTCAGTAAAAGGATGCCCTCCCCCGTCTGAACGTGTATGGCATTTTTTTCAACGGCCACAATCTCACCGGGTTCTGCACCGGAAACTCGGTCGTCCACTTGGGAACGCCATATTTTGAGACGCTTGCCCCTGAAATAGGTATACGCACCGGGACGAGGCCGTAGGCCTCGGATCACGTTGTGCAGCTGGAACGCGGGGAGCTGCCAATTCAAGCGCTCGTCTTCGGGCCCGATTTTCGGTGCGTACGTCGCCGCCGTATGATCTTGAGGTATGCGTGGCGCCGTCCCTTGCTCCAGTGCGGCCAACGTATCCACCAGAAGTCGGGCGCCGATCGCGGCGAGCCGGTCGTGCAAGCTGCCGCTGTCCTCATCAGGTTCAATCGTCACCCGTTGCTGCAAAATGATGTCGCCGGCGTCCATTTCTTCACTCAAAAACATGGTGGTGACACCGGTTTCGATTCGCCCGTCCATGATCGCTCGCTGAATCGGGGCGGCGCCACGGTACTCCGGCAACAAAGAAGGGTGCACGTTGATGCAGCCAAACCGCCCGAGGTTGAGAATGGATGGAGGCAACATGGCTCCAAACGCGACCACGCAGGCAGCGTCGGGCCGCAGCGACTCGAGCTTGGCTTGAACGTCGGGATCACGCATGCTCGTCGGCTGTACGACTTCAAGCCCGCGTGCAAGTGCTTCTTGTTTAACGGGCGGAGCCTGCAGCTGCTTGCCACGACCGGCAGGGCGATCGGGCTGCGTGACAACGAGCACGACGTCGTGGCCAGCTTCGACGACAGCCTGAAGTGACGGGACTGCGAATTGCGGCGTCCCCATAAAAACGATACGCATTAACTTTGTTCGGCCTCCTTGCCGATATTCGTGTTCCCCGCGTCGTTCTCGGACGAAGCCGCGGTCTCGTTTTCATCGCTCTCATCGGCTTCAGCGTCTCGGGCAATTCCCGTTGCCTTGTCAATAAACAAGATGCCGTCCAAATGATCGATCTCATGCTGCAACGCACGAGCCAACCAGCCTTGGGCATCCACCTTCTTGGGTTTTCCCTTCGCATCCAATCCGGTGACGACAACCCGTTCGTAGCGTTCTACGTAGCCGTAGACCCCTGGAATGCTCAGGCACCCTTCCCGGTCGATGACCGACCCTTCACCGTGGACCAGCTCCGGGTTGACCAAACAAATCGGACCTTCACCGACATCGACCACAATCAGCCGTTCCGAAATGCCGATTTGAGGTGCGGCCAACCCCACACCGTCAGCGGCATACATCGTATCCAACATGTCCTGCAGCAGCTTCGTCACCCTTTTGGTTACTTTCGGTACCGGCTTTGCTTTTTGTCGTAGTACGGGATCCCCTTCCAGCCTGATTTGCAGAACTGCCAATGCCTTTCATCCCTTTCCCTCATCCAAATAGGCTAAGAAGCTGCCTGTACTGTACAATAATCTTCCGCTGCTTACAAGAGCGAAACAGCGCCGATATCGACAGCCACAGCGACTTCCGCGTCGCGCTGCGCTACCGCCTGCAGCCCGGCTTCAGCACCCTTGCGAACCGTGTCCGTGTCTCCTTTGATCAATAGATGCCAGCGGTGTTTTCCTTTCAGTTTTTCCAAAGGAGCGGCGGACGGGCCGACGAGCTGCTCCGGCGAATTCAGGACGGACATGCACCCTTTGGCAGCTTGTTTCGCTGTAGAAGCCACTTTGTGCTGGTCCTCGCCCCAGACAAGGATGCGCGCCAGCTCGGCATATGGTGGATAGCTGGTTTGTTGGCGATACTCAAGTTCCTGGCTTGCGAATCCCACATAATCGTGGGCTGCAGCGGCCCGAATGGCGTAATGATCAGGAGAATATGTCTGGAGGAATACACGTCCTGCGGTGTCCCCACGCCCCGCTCGTCCGGCGACTTGGGCCAAAAGCTGAAAGGTACGCTCCGCAGCGCGAAAATCGGGGAAATGCAGTGCAATATCCGCGTTCAGCACCCCGACCACCGTGACCCCAGGAAAATCGTGACCTTTAGCGATCATTTGCGTGCCGATGAGAATATCCGCCTCTCCAGCGGCAAAACGGCGCAAAATGTCATAATGAGCCCCTTTGCGCGCCGTCGTGTCACGATCCATCCGCAGGACGCGCGCTGCCGGAAACGCCTTGCTCACTTCGAGCTCAACTCGCTGAGTCCCCGCGCCGAACGGGCGCAAATACGGGCCTTTGCACTGTGGACATGCCGTCAGCACACTCGTTTCATATCCACAGTAATGACAACAAAGGCGCAAGGGCTGCTGATGATACGTGAGGCTTACCTCGCATGCGTGGCAACGCGGCACGGCCCCACATTCGCGGCACAAAAGAAAGGAAGCATAGCCCCGCCGATTGAGCAGCAAGATGGCCTGCTCACGCCGAGCCAACGCTTCATGCAGCGCAGCCGTGAGCGAGCGGCTGAACATCGTCCGGTTGCCTGCGAGCAATTCCTCTCGCATGTCGACGATTTCGGTGGCCGGCAAAGATCGCCCGCCAATGCGCTCAGGCAGGACAACGTAGTCGATGCGTTTGCTGCGGACCATGTGATACGTTTCCAGGGACGGCGTGGCACTGCCTAAAAGCAGCACTCCCCCTAGGGACTGCATACGCAGCCGCTGCTCCGCAACTTCACGTGCGTGATAGCGCGGCGCCTCTTCTTGCTTATACGAAGCCTCATGCTCTTCGTCAATAATGATCAAACCGAGGCGTCCGGCAGGAGCGAAGATTGCGGAGCGAGCCCCGATGACCACATCGACCTCCCCGCTCCGAATGCGCTGCCATTCATCGTAGCGCTCTCCGCTGCCCAAAGCGCTGTGCAAGACGGCGACCTTGTCGCCAAAGCGTTTGCGGAAGCGATCGACGGTTTGCGGGGTCAGTGAAATTTCAGGCACCAAAACGATGGCTTGGCGCCCACGCTGAATCGCTTCCCCGATCGCTTGCAAATACACTTCAGTTTTTCCACTGCCGGTGACCCCGTGGAGGAGGATCGATGTAAACGAACGCTTGTCTAAAGCCGCGACAACCGCATCGACGGCTCGCTGCTGATCCGGTGTGAGCACCGGACGTTCCGCTGCCGTACCGGGCATGTTTTGCACGCCCGGGAGCCTCAGGCGGCGTACAGTTTCATAGCGAAGATAGCCTTTGCCTTCCAGTGCGCGCAGCGGCCCGTACCCCGCGGACACCGCCATTTGAGCTGCCGGTATGGGGCCGTCGGCGTGCAGCAACCGGCGCAGAACTTCGGCTTGCCGCGGCGCCCGCTTCTCCAAGCCGTCTGCAATGCGGCGCGCCTCATCGGGCGGAATGGCGAGAGAAACGCCTTGAACCGTTCGTTCTTGAACCGGCCTCCGGCGTCGCCGTGAGCTTCCGGGCGGCAAAAAACATTGCAGCGCTTGCACACGCAAGCACAAATAGCGCTCGGCCATCCATTCGGCGACGGCAACCTCGGCTTCAGTAAAGGCCGGTTCCTCTTCGACGAGTTCGATGATATCTCTCGGACGAACGACGTCGGGTGCGTCGGACGTCAGCCCTACGACGAACCCTTCCACACGTTGGCGCGGGCCGAACGGTACATACACCCGATGTCCGACTCGCAATTTGGTCTGCAAAAATGCGGGGATACGGTAATGAAACGGATGGTCGACTTCAGCGACACGCACATCGACGACTACTTCAGCCCATGTCGCTCTGTCTCGTTCCGTCAACTTCGGTGGAATCTCCTCTCGCCCTTGGTCAGCCAACTATACGGTGGCATTGCCCGTGGGAAACCGTAGGCTGCTGAGAGCCGAGTTTCCCACATTCACCGCCAGATGCCGAAAGCCAGCAAGGGTAGCCTCTTACTTGATTCCACCGGTTCGAGTGCGTTCGTAGCGGAGTTTTCCGTTGGCTAGCTCATGGAGGGCGATGGTAACGGGGCGATCCGAGTCAACCTCGACCAGCGGACGGCTGCCTTCGAGAATTTGGCGCGCACGCTTGGCGGCGGCCACGACAAGGGTGTAACGACTGTCAACGCGTTCCCTTAATACGTCGATCGGCGGTTGGTTCATCATGTCAGCCGCATTCCTCCCTCTAAATACTTTGACAGCAGCACATCCTTTTCCAGGCGCGAAACCCGGTTTTTCTCGGCCCGGATGACAGCCTCGAGCGCCCTCGCTGCCTTTTGAATGTCATCATTCAAGATCCAATAATCATAGTATGAGATCGCCTGCAACTCTTCAAGTGCCGCTTCAAGCCTTAAGGAAATCGCATCTTCGCCTTCAGTGCCTCTGTTGATGAGCCGATTCCGCAGCTCAGCAATCGAAGGCGGCAACACAAAGACAAACACGCCGTCAGGCATACTGGCCTTGATCTGCTTTGCCCCCTGGATGTCAATGTCGGTAATGACGATTTGACCTTGTTCCAGACATTCTTCAACAAACCGCCGTTCCGTGCCGTAACGATAACCGCAAAATTCGGCCCATTCGAGGAACCGGTTCTCCTCGATGAGTCGATCGAACTCCCCATCGTCGACGAAATAATAATCGACCCCATGTTTTTCACCCGGTCGGGGTGGTCGGGTCGTTACAGATACGGAGTAGCGCAGGTCGGGTATAAGAGGCAGCACGGCGTTGAGAAGTGTGTTCTTGCCCGCCCCTGACGGGCCGCTGATCACCACCAAAAACCCACGACTTCTCACCCTTGTCCTCCATTCTCTACATCTACTTTACCACATGTTGCAACCAATCAGTCATCCAAATCGGCGGAATTTGCAGCCTGATCGCGACCGGCAAGGCGGTGAGCGACCGTTTCAGGCTGCACGGCGGACAAAATCACGTGATTGGAATCGGTGATAATAACAGCACGCGTCCGCCTGCCGTACGTCGCATCGATTAAACGTCCTCTGTCACGCCCTTCCTGTACGATACGCTTGATCGGGGCGGATTCGGGGCTGACGATCGATATGATGCGATTGGCGGCAACAATGTTGCCGAAACCGATGTTGATCAGTCGGATCTCCATAAAGCCGGGATAAGCTCCCTTCTGCTACGGCGTTGGCTGAGCCTATATCATGATTCCAATCGTTGCACAAGCTCGGCCTTCTGCCGCTTGCCCAAACCCTGAACGCGTCGATTCGGCGGAATGCCCAAATCTTCCATGATTCGAGCCGCCGTTACTTTCCCGACTTGTGGCAATGACGTGAGCAAGTATTGCACGCGCATGCGCCCGATCGCCTCGTCATCGACACGCTCAAGCACGGCTGCAAGCGACAGTTCACCGCATTTTAATTGCTCCCGGATGCGAGCACGACGGGTCCGCAATTCAACCGCCTTTTGGAGCGCCTGCCTGCGTTGTTCGTCAGTCAGCTGCGGCAACCCCATGGGCCTACCCCCTTGTCGACCTCATTCGACGTTCTGCACTTGCTCCCGAACTTTTTCGATCTCGCTCTTGATCGCTACGACATGATTGCTGATTTCCGTATCATTCGCTTTGCTGCCGATCGTGTTGATTTCACGATTGAGCTCCTGAAGCAAAAAATCGAGTTTGCGGCCCACTGCAGAGCCACTTTGACAAGAAGCAAGAAATTCTTGAACGTGACTGCGTGCCCGCACGATTTCTTCGGAAATATCCGCCCTTTCTGCAAAAAGGACGACCTCAGCCGCTATGCGGTCCGGATCGATGGAAACGTCATTCTGCCACTCAGCGACCCTGCGTTGGAGCCGTTCGTGGTAGAGTTGGACGACTTCGGGGGCTCGTTGGGCGATTTGCTGCAACGCTCCGTCAATCCATTGAATTCGGGCAGAAATGTCGCTGGCCAGTCGTTCGCCTTCAGAACGACGCATTTCCACCAATTTGTCCAACGTGCTCTGCAATGCAAACTCAAACGAAGGCCAGACCGTTTCGACGTCAACCTCTTCTTCGGTTACGCGAATAATGTCGGGAAGGGTTACGAGGGTATCGACGGAGAGACGCCCTTCAAGATCAGCAATCTTTCTTGCTTCTTGTATTGCGTCCATATAGTTTCGGAGCAACTCCGTATCTAGGCTCATCGTTCGCCTTTTGCCGGAGAATTCCTCCACCAAAACGAAAATTTCTATTCGCCCACGGGCGACCCGTTCGGACACCACTCGCCGCACTCGTTCTTCAAGTGCCATGTAAGGCCGAGGCAGCCGAATCGAAATATCGAGATAACGGTGGTTGACGCTGCGCGCTTCGCAACGTACCCTGCGTTCGTCATCCTCGTACACGGCGGATCCATAACCCGTCATACTGCTTAACATGCTGGCCCCCCCTAGCTCGGCCATATTCTAACACCGAGGCCAGGGGGAAGTAAATGCTATCCCACACGCACCACCGAAAACCGTCGGATAAAGCGTTGGCGCAAAAATGTGACCATATAGCTGAGCACCTGCCCCCAAGCCGAGAAAATCCCGACGAGCACCCAGTCGTACCAGCTCAACGGCACCGTGCGGAAAACCGCCGTGACCGGAGGCCAATAGATCACCGCCAGCTGCATCGCAAACGAAATGATCACCGCGCCGACAAGGTAGCGATTGCCCAAGATGCCGGCCTCAATCGCCGTACGGTGTTCCGAACGGCAACTAAAAGCGAAAAGCAGCTGCGATGTCACCAGCGTGGTGAACGCAATGGTGCGCGCCCAATCGATCGCTTCGGGACGCAGCCATATGGCTGCAACAAACGCTGCCACCGTAGAACCGCCGATCATCAAGCCGCTGAACAGGATCTTCCAATGCAAGCGGCGAGAAAAAATGCCTTCGTCCGCAGGGCGCGGCGGTCGGTTCATGATGTCTTTTTCCGGCGGATCGATGCCCAAGGCGAGTGCGGGCAAGCCGTCCGTCACTAAATTCATCCACAAAATTTGCAACGGCTGCAGCGGCAAGGGGAGCCCGACCAACACCGCTGCGAGCATCGCAAAAACCTCGCCTGCGTTGCATCCGAGCAAATAACGGATAAACTTGCGGATGTTTTCGTAGATTCCACGGCCTTCTTCGACGGCTGCCACGATGGTCGCAAAATTGTCATCGGCAAGCACCAACGCGGACGCCTCTTTGGTAACGTCTGCCCCGGTTTTCCCCATGCTGATGCCGATATCCGCTTCTTTGACCGCAGGAGCGTCATTCACGCCGTCCCCCGTCATGGCTACGATTTCACCCGCCTGACGGAGCGCACGGACGATGCGAAGCTTGTGTTTGGGTGAGACTCGGGCAAAACATCTCGTGGTCTCTAAGCAGCGTGACAATGCCTTGTCGTCCATCGCCTCGATTTCACGCCCGGTGACCACCGAATCGCTCGAGCCGAGCAGATGAACCATCCGCCCGATTGCAAGCGCCGTTGCGGGATGATCTCCGGTCAACATGATGGTACGAATGCCGGCACGATGGGCACGCATGATGGCCGCTTTCACTTCGTCACGCGGCGGATCGAGCATGGCAGCAAGACCGACAAACGTCAATCCGCTTTCTGCTGCCTCCAACCCCGTTTCCTTAGCAGGAACCTGACGATAAGCAAAAGCAAGTACACGCAGCGCTTGCTCGGCGTACGCCTCGGTTTGACGTTCAATCCGTCGCCGCATCGCCGCGGTCAACGGCTGCGATTCACCGTTGATTTGATAATGGGTGCACTGCTGCAAAACCGCAGCGGGCGCCCCTTTCACCAACGAAAGATAACGGCGGCCATCCCTGACGATGACACTCATCCGTCTGCGCGCCGGATCAAAGGGATGCTCCAACAAAACCGGATATCTGCGCTCGAGATGTTCCCGCTGAAGTCCTCCTTTTAAGCCGGCGACCAACAGCGCTCCCTCCGTCGGGTCTCCAGACACACGCCACGCATTGGCGCCGTGCTTCGACTTCTTCTTGCTGGCCTTGTTTTCGTCGCTCGGCATGACTTCCGAAGCATTGCACAGTACGCCGATACGCAACGCCAATTCCATGTCGGGATGTTCACGCGGATCGATAGGACGCTGATCAGGCATTTTGAACGAACCGACAGGCTCGTACCCGATGCCGGTAACATGAACCTCCGTGTCGTCGGGCATGTAAAGTCGCGTCAACGTCATTTCGTTTTTCGTCAACGTCCCGGTTTTGTCGGTGCAGATTACGGTAGCACAGCCGAGTGTTTCGACCGATGGCAGGCGACGCACGATGGCGTTTCGTCGGATCATGCGCTGTACGCCGAGCGCGAGTGAAGCGGTGACTACGGCAGGCAAGCCTTCCGGAATTGCCGCGACGGCCAGGCTGACGCCGATCAAAAACATCATGTAGAGCGGCAGACCGCGAGCAATTCCGCCCAGCACGATAGACAAAACGAGAACGGCGCAGACCAGTACAAGCCATTTGCCGAGCTGCTGCAACCGTCGCTGCAATGGTGTGGCTTCTTCTTCGCTGCTGCGGATCATCTCGGCGATTTCGCCGATCTGCGTATTCATTCCGGTCGCGGTAACCAAAACCCGTGCTCGTCCCCGGGTGACCGCCGTGCCCATGTACACCATGTTGGCTCGATCAGCGGGTTCCTCCGCTTCGGTGCCTTGGTGCGCTGCGTCTTTCCGAACAGGAATCGATTCCCCGGTGAAAGGACTCTGATCGACCTCGAGTGACATGCTCCACAGCAGCCGGCCGTCGGCAGGTATGCGATCTCCGCTTTTGATGAGCAATATATCGCCCGGGACGATGGTATCGGCCCCGATTTGCTGCCGTTTTCCATCCCGAATGACCGTGGCCGTCGGCGCCGTAAGTTCTTTCAAAGCCTCAAGGGAACGTTCCGCACGGTATTCCTGGATGAAACCGAAAACGGCGTTCAATGCCAGAATAGCCCCGATGGCGATCGCATCGACCGTCTCCCCGAGAAAGAAGGAGATGGCCCCGGCACCCAGCAGCACGAGCACCATAAAATCAGAAAACTGATTGAAAAACAATCGGAGAGGATGGACGCGCGGACGTCCCGCAAGAAGATTTCTGCCGAACTCCTCCAGGCGCCGCTTGGCCTCATCACTAGTGAGACCCCGCGCCGGATCGGTTTTCAGCCGCTTGGAGCAGACATCCGTTGAGCTAACGTGCCAGGGGAAGCCTTTCATACCTGGGGAATCACCTCAGCTTGACCTAAAATCTTGCTTCCCCATTCGTATGAAGCAACCAAGCTGGTCATGCCTTCTTTTGAGAGCGATTCCCCAAATGTCAATTAGAAATCATCGCAGTTCAAATTACCGAACCATTGTTCTGCGTCGATTTCACCGTCTCGCCAAAGAACGTACTCGACAAAATAACAAGCTGCTTCATGGTTTCCAAGCGCAGCGTGAATCCTGGCCATTTGCACATGATAGGGGAGGTACCAAACCAGGTCTGGATTCACGGTTTCAAGCACTTCGAGCGCTCGTTCGGGCTCTCCGCTCTCCAAATAGGCCCCCGCCTTGAGCACCAAAGCGCGGATGTGATACGGCTTCTGTTCAAGGGCGGTTTCAAGGTGCTCAAAAGCTGCGTGGTATTGCTGGCGGCGCAGCGCGATCTCGGCCAAGCCGACATTCGCCGGCACCACCGCGTATCCGTTGTCAAGGGCATCACGATACAGCTTTTCGGCTTCGACCAGCCGTCCACGTGTCACGTAAAAATCAGCGAGCAGCACCCAGACGGCCGGATCGTCCGCCTGTTCCGCGGCACGGATATAATGCTCTTCCGCCAACGAATATTCGCCAAGAAACTGGTAGGCCATGGCTGCCATGAGGAGCGGCTCGGCCTGATCCGGACGCAGTTCAGCCGCCTCAGCAAAAAGTCCCGTCGCTTCACGAAAAAACAGCCCTTTAGGATTTTGCGTGCTGGCGGCAAACCAAACGTACGTGTAGGCACGCTGTAAAATTTCCTCATACGGCTCATCCTGCGACGCAGCAAAAACGTGACCTATACATATCGCGCACAGCAACAGCAACGTTGCTGTACGACGGCCAGGAATGCGCATGAAAACACTCGACTCCTCTCGCCCCGTCAACTTGGTGCACGCAGCCCCCGCCCCCTCCCCGCGGAGCCGCTTGACGCAAAATGAAGCAACGGCTGCATGTCATTCGGGAGGGAACTCACCCATGTATAAGGGCGTCCGCTAATGGGATGATGCACATGCAGCCAATGAGCATGAAGGGCCTGACGTTCGCACAAGCCTGGAATCGCCCTTCCATACAAAACGTCACCGACGATCGGATGCCCAATGTGCGCAAAATGTACCCGAATTTGATGCGTGCGTCCGGTGAGCAGCGTGACCTCAACCAACGTGGCATGCTCGATTTCCGGTAGACCTTGCCAGCGCCCAATCACTTGAAAACGCGTTGTCGCCGGCTGACCTCCGGCGCTCACACAGCGGCGTGTCAATTGGCCGGGAATTCTGGCGATAGGTGCGTCAATTTGACCTTCCGAGGCTTCGAGATGGCCTTCGACGATGGCGAGATACTTGCGCTGGAGCCCGCCGTTTTGCATCGCTCGCATTAGACGATGATGCGCATGGGGGTGTTTCGCAAACAGCACCAGGCCCGAAGTATCCTTGTCGAGCCGCGTCACCGGACCGGCTGCACCGCCCTCGCCGCGTGAGCGCAAGTAATGAGCGACGCCATTCGCCAAAGTTCCCGAAAGAACGGGTCCGGATGGGTGAACCAGTACACCCGCAGGTTTTTCGACCACGAGCAAATGATCGTCTTCGAAGATGACCCGAAGGGGCATCGGCTCGGGTGACACGCCGCCGTCCCGATGACCGGACAAATAAAGGGCAACATTGACCCCTGGGCGTAACACGGTGTTGAGCCCGGCCACTGCGCCGTCCACTTCACAGCGTCCTTCACGTCGCAGCCGCCCGAGCAAGGTGCGTGACATGCCAAAGTGAGTACGCAGCACGTTGTGGAGCGTCTGGCCTGCGAAGAAAGACTCAACCGTAAAAGTCAAGAACGGCCGCCGCTGTGGGTGAGACACGCATTCCCCTCCTACGCTCGCGCCCCTATCTCAAACGCTGTCGGGCTCGTGTCAGCAAGTGAATTTGCGAACGAACGAGCTGTTCACATTCGTGGAGCACGTCGATGAGATCGACGTAATCAGACGCTTCCAAGCCCGATCGACTCTCCGCAAACAAACGCTGGGTTTCGTGCAGATGATCGAGCAAGCGACCAATGGTATCCGCCGGTGTAATTTCGCTCACCTCCGCCAAGATGGATTCGCCCTACGGGGCAGTGCAACCTGCTAAGCCCTTACGCCCGAAAGACGACGTTTTCCTTTTTGAAACAGTAGAGAGCCAGGCCGAGTGCAGCTGCGGCACTGACCGCAAGCGAAACCAACGTGATGATCCAATGCAACGCGGAGCCCGTTGCGGTGAGCGTCTCCTGAAAGACGAGCAGCACATTCAACACCGGCACGGCATAAGTCCACAAGGCGTAGCTCGATTCCAAGCCACCGAAGGAGACGTACATTCCAGGCAGCATCACGGCGAACGTCAACACCGTCATATACGCTTGGCCTTCACGGAAACTGCGGGCATATACGCTCATGCTCAATTGAACAGCGGAAGACAACGCGACGAACAAACCCATTAAGACAAACAGTGCGAGCGCGTCGAACAGTGTAATACGCAGCGCCAACTCAGCATCGGACATCAGGCGCGGCAAGAGATAAATCACCGAAACGGTCATGCTGAGAATCATCAGCGCAACGGCTGCAAACGTGACCGTCCAAATGGCCGCGAATTTGCCCAGAACAAGACTCGTCCGTGATACCGGCGCCATCATCAAGCTTTCCAGACTGTTCCGTTCCTTCTCGCCCGCCCCGGCATCGAGCGCCGTGTACATACCCCCCGCTACGGCGCCGAGCGCACCGAACAGCGGCAGCAGCGAGGCCAGCAGCATACCGCCAAGGAATCCGTCCGGATCGGGCGTGATGTCGTGAAACGCGACAATGCGCACGGGCTCGACCAGCGATCCAGGCAAACCGCGGGCTGCCAGACGTTCTGCCGTGATTCGCTCGCTCCACACTTGCAGCAGCGCCTCAACGCGGCTTACCGCCCGCGTGGAACCGGAGCGTGACGCGTCGAAGATCACTTCGAGTTCAAGCGTCCCCTCGTCCATTGCATAAGACGAACTGTCGGCAAGCGCAATCGCTGCGTCGATGTCGCCGTTCGCCAACCGCTCACGCGCTTCCGCCTCGGTGAGCCCCGGATCGAGCAACCACTCGATGCCGTCCACCCCAGCAAACATCGCCGCGAGATCTGCCGGTGCTTCAGAGCCAATCCACAGCACTTTTGCCGGAATCTCGGCACTTTGGCGAAATTGCCGCTCCATCATTACAGGTCCGGCCAAGACGAGCAGCGGCATAATCACGAGCGGCAGCAACACCATCATGTACAGCGTGCGTTTGTCCCGCAATGTTTCCAGCATTTCTTTTCGCCAAATGGCCCGAATATGCTCTCGATTCATTGCGCTACCCCCGCTGCGGCAGATTCACCGTAAGCTAAAGCGATAAACGCGTCTTCCAAGGTGCTTGCGTTGGCCTGTCTGCACACCTTATCGATGCTTCCTGAAGCTAAGATGCGACCATCGCCGATAATGGCGACTTTATCGCAAACGCGCTCGGCTTCCAGCATGTAATGGCTCGAAAACAAAATGGCTCGCCCCTGCCGACGTGCTTCGCTGATGAAATGAATGACGCCTCGACTCGCCAATACGTCAAGCCCGGCCGTCGGCTCATCCAAAATGAGCACCGGAGGATCATGGAGAATGCAGCGCGCCAAGGCCACCTTCTGCTTCATTCCCTTGGAAAACGTATCGGTTCGCTCATTCTTGACCTCTTTCAAGCCGAACTGCTCCAATAGCTCATCAATGCGTTTTTCCAGCTGACTGCCATGCATTCCATTGAGTTTGCCGTAAAAACGCAAGTTTTCCGCTGCCGTCAAACGGCCGTACAATCCGGGATCCGTAGGCAGCACACCGATGGACGTTCGCACCTTCTCCGGCTCACGCACGACGTCGTACCCGGCGATCGTTGCTTTCCCGGCGGTTGGAAGCAAAGTGGTTGACAGCATGCGCAGCGTGGTCGTCTTGCCCGCCCCGTTGGGCCCCAAGAGCCCGACGACTTCCCCCGGTTCCACACGCAAGTCGATTCCTTTGACCACCACTTTCGTACCGAAGCGCTTCTCTAATCCCGTCGCATGGATCATCAGGCTCATCCTTCCGGTTGCAACCTAGATTTCTTGCTGAAGAAAGGTTTGAGGCATGTGCATCAGTGAACTATATACGCAAGGAGGTGCATTCCGTTGGAACATGATCTCAACGAACAGCAAGGCCCTTACGAGCCGATTGACTGCGCCTTTCACGATGAACTGGTTTCCTGGGCGACTCTGCAGCGACCCGTCGAGATTGTGTACAAGAACCAAACGGGAGATCAAGTTACGACACAAAGCCGCATTGCCGACGTGTTCACCAAGGACGGCGCTGAATACGTCCGGCTGCAAAACGGCGAAATCATTCGGCTCGACATGCTCACGCAAGTGCGTGAAATCTAAGTACGCTGCGACCGCTTACACCGCCACCGCTGCTGCGCAGGAAGCACGCGAACAGCGGTGGTGGCGTATTCGGATCGTTCCCCGCGCGTTCGCTTTTCGTCGGCCCGCGCCGATCACCTTTTCCCACTTAACCCCTTCGTGTCAGCAAGGCACAACATTCCACATGTGCCGTGTGGGGGAACATGTCGACAGGCTGCACTTCGATCGTTTCATAGCCGAGTTGGTGCAGACGGCTTAGGTCACGTGCCAAACTGGCAGGATTGCACGAAACGTAGACGATGCGCCTCGGCCCTACTGCAGCCATAGCGGAAAGCACGGTTTCCTCGCATCCTTTGCGGGGAGGGTCGACGACGATGACATCGGCATGGACTCCTTCCCGCGCCAACCGAGGCATTTCAACGGCCGCATCTCCGGCGATGAACCGTGCGTTGTCGATGCCGTTCAAGGCGGCGTTTTCCTCGGCATCCGCAATGGCTTCGGCTACCCATTCGATACCGATGACTTGAGAGGCTTCCCGGGCCAGAAACAAAGTGATGCTGCCAATGCCGCAATAGAGGTCAAAGACAGTTTCCGTGCCGGACAAAGCCGCATATTCGACCACCTTGCCGTAAAGAGTTTCGGTCTGCTCGGGATTGACTTGGAAAAACGACACCGGCGATATTTTGAAGGCGAACGGCCCTAAGTAATCCATGACATAGCCCGCTCCAGCCAACACTTTCGATTTCCGCCCGAGCACTACATTCGTGCGCTCGGGATTGATATTTTGTACGACGCCCACCAGCTCCGGCATACGTTCCATCAGCTTCTGCGCAATTTCGCGCCCATGGGGAAACGCCTCGTCTTTCGTAACAAGAACCGCCAATACTTCACCGGTTCCACGCCCGACGCGGGCGATTACGTGGCGCAGCACGCCGGAATGCGTATGCTCATCATAGATCGGCACACCGTACTCGGCGGCTAACGCCTTCACTTCACGCATCAGCTGATTGCCGAGCGGGTGCTGAATGTCGCACGACTCAATATCGACGATATGATGCGAGCGCGGCGCAAAGAAGCCGGCGACGACTCGGCCAGATTGGTGCCCGATCGGAAATTGCGCCTTGTTGCGGTATTCCCAAGGTGTATGCATTCCGATCGTCGGATGGACGACAACATTCGCCACGCCACCGATTCGCGTGAGCGCATCGACCACTTGCTGCTGCTTCAACTCGAGCTGCTTTTCATATGCAATATGTTGCAGTTGACAGCCGCCACATTGCTCGAATACGGGACATCTGGGCGTCACACGGTCGGCCGACGGCAGGAGCACGCTCTCCAGCACAGCCCGGGCGTAACCTCGCTTCACTTCAACCACTTGAGCACGCACGTGATCGCCAGGTACTGCTCCCGGAACAAAAACGACCATTCCTTCATAGCGGCCGACGCCTTCGCCGCGGTGTCCGAGACCATGGATCGGCAGATCGATAGAATCTCCGGCTCTCACGGGAGAAGTCAAGATGTTCTTTTGCTTCGTACTCATGTCGACAGTTTACCACGCTCCCGGCGATTCATTAAAGATGGTGCTGGCGGACTGCGCACGATACAGGACTGGAAGATGAAACGGCGAAAAACGCGACGGATCAAGTCTCGGATCGGAGCGACACGGAAGGAAAGTGGTTATGGAATGCGTTCTCTGCGGCTCTCGCCGTGTTACCCATTTTGCTCATGTCCACGCCAGAGACTATCTTGCCTGTCCAACGTGCGATCTTGTATTCATGGCACCCGAATATCGCCTCGACTCCGAAGCCGAAAAAGCCCGCTATGTGCTGCATGAAAACGACCCCACCGATGCACGTTACCGGGCTTTCCTCAACCGCCTGGCACAGCCTCTCATGGAGCGGCTGCCGCCTGGTGCGCGCGGTTTGGATTACGGTGCGGGACCGGGGCCGACCCTTTCCGTAATGTTCGAAGAACAAGGCTTCCCGATGGAGATTTACGACCCGTTCTTCGCCCCGGACCGTTCGGTTCTCGAGCGGAGATACGACTTTATTACGTGTACAGAAGCAGCCGAACACTTTTACTCGCCTGCGAAAGAATTCGCCCGGTTTGACGCCATGCTCAAACCGGGTGGCTGGTTAGGCATCATGACCGAGACGCTCACCGATCCGGCCCACTTTGCCGACTGGTGGTACGTGCTCGAGCCGTCGCATGTATGCTTTTACCGTACGTCAACTTTCGAATGGATCGCGGCCCGCTTCGGTTGGCACCTCGAAATGCCGCGCAGGCAGGTAGCACTTTTTAGGAAAGTGGCATTGAAATCATCACCGTAGTTTTGCGGACCATCGAAAACCCAGCAGACGTTGCACACATCTTGGAGCGACGTGCTTCACTTGCCTTTCGGCGCAACTCTCCCCATGCTTTTGCGATGGAAATACGCTTCCGCCTCGTCACTGTACAACCACAATCCGAAAGCGACGATCATCGCGACGGCGAAAACGGTATTTGCGATGACCATGCTGCCTCCGACACTGGATCCGACAAATACTAAAACCGCCATCCCGGGCAAACGCCCGAGCAGACAAACGAGCAAGAGATGGGACAAACGCAGACGGGTCACCCCTGCGATAAAGCAAATGGCGTCATCGGGCAGTGCCGGCAGCAGAAACATCATGAAGAAATTCCACAGGCCGCCGCTGCTTGCAAGGTAATCAAACTTTTCGAGCAAGGCTTGCGGCACGAATCGCCGCACCACCCGTTTGCCAAAAAGGCGTCCGAGCCCCATCGCGACGAACGAGCCGATCGCTAGACCGAGCATGGTCAATAAAAGGCCATGCCAAAATCCAAACAGATAGCCACCCAGCAAGCCAATCAATTGGCCGGGGATCGGTGCGAAAATGACTTGCAGCGTTTGCAAGCCAAGAAATACATACGATTTGGCTTCTCCATAATCATCAAGCAGTTGCGTAAGTGTATCACGGCTAGACGCCCAGTCGCCGTTTTGCAGTTGCTGCAGGATTCGTTGATATTGCTCCGGCAAGAACGGCTCGGCAACATAAATAAACACCGTCAGGATGACGGTAAACACAGCGGCGGCAATGATGATTGGAAGCGCTGCGATCAGCTTCTTGCGGAGCCGCTGGAGCAGCTGTGTGAAAAAATTTGCTATTGTCAACAAAAGACTCTCCTAACCCTTGCGGCATGAATCAGCTAATCGAGTTGCCCTGCCGAGGTTAAGCAAACTTGCACCGGCATTCCCTTGTTCCAGTGCCAACCCTATATTTTGCTGACGGCTGGAGCAATCCTCTCTCACCTCTGGCGTATGCGGTAACCAAAACCTCGCACGTTTTCGATATAAGGTGCGTGAATTCCCGCCTTCTTGCTCGCCTGCGCCAGCTTGGTCCGCAGTAAATAGATATACGATTTCACATCTTCGGCTGTCGCGTCGTCCCTCTCCGGCCAAACGATTTTGCTGATCGTCTCGGTATCGCACACAGCACCGGGTTCTCGACAGAGCAAATGCAAGAGCACATACTCTTTCGGACTGAGGCGCAGCGGGTGGCCTGCGAGCGACACTTCCTTTGCGCGATCGTCGATCGTGAGCGGCCCAACGGTCATTACCGTTCGTTCCGTTTCCCTCGGTTCGGTGCTGCGGCGACGCAGGACGGCTCGGATGCGGGCTTCAATTTCTTTGAGATCAAACGGCTTGGTCACGTAATCGTCTGCACCTTCTTCGAGGCCTCGCACTTTGTCCGCCGTTTCACTTCGCACCGTCACCATAATTACCGGCGTATCACATATCCTACGGATTTCAGCCAGCGCTTCCCAACCGTCCCGCTCGGGCATTTCGACATCGAGCAAAATCATGTCCGGATCATGTTCAATCACTTTGATTACCGCTTCCCGACCGTCCCTTGCCACCGATGTTTGATATCCGGCCGCCGTTAAATATTTTTGCAGAAGAGTTGCCGATAACGGGTCATCCTCAGCAATGAGAACTCGAGTCATTCTTTAGGATGCCTCCTTGGAAGGTTCCCCCGTTATATCCACAAGCCCCGGCAAAGTCACCGTAAACGTAGACCCCTTGCCTAATACCGATGTCACTGAAATCTCGCCGCCATGCAAGTCTACATAACGTTTGGCTACCGTAAGGCCCAGACCGATTCCTTCCATTCGTCCGGCCGGCTTGTCCGCGCTTCCGTTCCGCGCGCTGGATGCCCCATGATTGCGCACCCGTTCAAACGGCTCGAAAATCGTTTCCAATTGATCTGCCGGGATGCCAATGCCCGTGTCGATGACACTTAACCATACCTTGCCATCACCGTTCCTCCCACCGCGCAATGTAATCGAGCCGGCTGTCGTATATTGAACGGCATTGCCGATCAAATTGATGAACACTTGACGCAGCCTCGTGCGATCTCCTTGAATGTACAGAGCATCGGGCATTTCGTCGTGAAACACGATATGGCGTGTCCGAGCAGCAGGACGTACGTGATCCCATGCCTGGCGTGCCAATGCGACGAGGTCGAACGTTTCAACGTGGTTGGGAGCCTCGTCATGTTCCGACTTAATGAAATGCAAAATGTTTTCAATCAGATCCAGCAAGTGATTGGCTGACGCAAGCATGGCTTCTACGTCTTCACGTTGGGCTTCGGTCAGCGGTCCATCCACTTCTTCAAGCAGCAATTGCGCGTAGCCGCGCAGCGCATGCAGCGGGGTTTTCCATTCGTGGCTCATCGTTGCCAAAAAATCACTTTTCACCTGATCGGCTCTTGCCAGCCGGACATTGGCTCGCTCCAACTGGGCGGTTCTCGATGCGATCGCATCGGCCATGCGGTTGAATTCAACCGCCAACTCTTCGAGTTCGTCTCCGGTAGCGATGTCGGCTCGTGCCGACTCATCGCCCCTGGCGAGACGTCGCACCGAATCAAGCAGGCGATTCAACGGCCCAAAAACCCTTCGGTAAAGCCAAGTCGCGACGATCAACCCGGCCAAGCTGAACAGAAGCGCGATCCACATGGTCGTGTGCACGATGTTGCGAATCTGCTCTTGCATCGGTGCGAGCGACAGTCCAAAGCGTACGTAGCTCGGTCCGCTTTCACCCGAAGGCAACGATGTGAAAAAATCGTAGTAGCGTTCTCCTTCCTTTTCTTTCTCGCGCACCGAGCTGTCGTCGGCAGGTTCTAATTCCAGTGACGGCAGCCAACCCTCTTCGGCAGATGCCACGACTTGCTCGCCGTCGAGAACCACTTGTACGTACAGCGCCTCATCCAGCATCACGCGATTGGCCAGCACGAGAAGGCGCGTTTCGCGTTCCAGAGGATCGGTTAAGGCGTCCGCCGCGAGCACATCTCTGGCAAGCTGCTTCAACATGATGCGCCCCCGATCTTTGGTGAGCGCATCGAGCGTATCCGCCATTCGATGAGCCGTCAATAACGCAATGCTGGCGCTAAGCACCACCGCAAACGTGACGAGTGCGGCGACAAACCGCGTCCGTATCCCCCATGGTCGTTGAAAAAGTGCCGGCCGCACTCGTTTACGCCCGGATAGCTTGTCATGGTCGCGCATATGCATCACTACGTCGTTGCCGCAAATTCATGGAAGGAAACACCCCTCGAACACCAAATTTGCTTTTAAAGGGGGGGAATGAACGGAGAGATAGGCATGCAGCAAATGAAAGCTTTAAAAGCGGTGAGCGCCGTGTTGAACAAGATCAAAAACGCCCGTGGCCGATACATCAGCGTCTTGGCAATCTTCGCCTGCTTAATGACGACGATGCACCCCTTGCCGGCAAGAGCAAACCATTCGGCTTCGGCAACGCCTCCTCCGACGCAGGTGATTACCGAAAACGAAGGCCCTGCAAAGGCACAAGCGACACAAGCTGCAATCGAACGGCAACCCCGCTTTTTATACAGTGTATCAAAGGATTGTACATTGGCATGCTTGGCTAAACACCTCAATTTGCCTGTCACACGCTTAATGACCTACAATAAGGGATCTTATTACACAAGTGATCACGTGTCCGCAGGCACGCAGCTGTTCATTCCGATTCGGTTTCCCTTGCACCCCGATATGACGGTTCTTAAAGTCGACGTACGAGAGCACCGTTACGTAGCGGCCTACGGATTTCCTGTTTCATTTTCGCAAGTTGCGGAAATCCAAGCGTGGTATGAAAAGCAATTGCTCGCCTACGGCTACGAAATCATCAGCGGCCAAAACAACGGTGCCGTTCATTTTAGCGGCGGTTGGGTCGCTCGCGGCACCGTTGAGTTCTCACCTGGTGATGATGCGCATCCGACGTTGATTGATGTCGCCCTCGTCATTGACGAAAATTTCGACAGCTATCGGCATTGAGCCGCAGGGACTAGACGAGACATACGTCAACGAAGCGAAGCGGCCTAAGCCGCTCCGCTTCGTCTTCGTTCATGGAAGGTCGTATGGCAGGTTGTCGTCTTCCGCTTCGTCTTCCGGCGCCGACACTTCGTTAGGCGATTCAGCACCAGGTAGTTCGTTATCGGCCTCATCCGATGGCGGGGGTTCAATTGCAGAAGGGGGGATGCTGTTTTCCATCAAACTTTCAGGTTCAGCGGGGCCCAGGTCCTCATCCTTCGCCCCACAGCCTGCCGCAACGACTGCAGCGACCAACAACAGCACAACTGGTGCGATTGCCCGCTGCTGCTTCAACCTTCGCATCACTGAGATCATCCCCTTGCATCATCAGGTATGCCTCACGCATGCCCTGCCGTCGCCCTGCCCATCCGTTGCTTCAGGCGTCTGTTGGGTCAGCAATCAGGTCTTGCAACAGCTTCAGCGCTTCGGTGATTTGCCTTTCGGCTGCCGTCAACACTTCACCGTCCACGTCTTCCTGCAGGAGCAAGTTCCTGGCAAGGAGCAACCGTAAGAGCGCCTCGGTTTCAGCGGTTTCGTCGCCTTCTTCAACAAGCGCCGCGAGATCAACGTCGGCAAAGTCTTCCTTCTTTGCGCCCGCGATCGCTTCGACATAAGCAATAGCCCCTTCACCGTATTTGATCGATGCCAGGGCGTATTCTTCGTCAAAATGTTCGTCTTCCGGACCTACCAGAAGGTTCACGACATACGCCGCAATGACCGACCATTCAGCAGGGGCGGCCTCTGCCAAGACTTCCTCGCGCAATTCCATTTGCGCCAGAGTGAGAAGTTTGACCGAGGCTTCCAATGGGTTGACCGCTTCGGCCTCCATCATAGTTGCCAACTCGTCAATGATTTCGAGCTGCTCAACATCATACTCTGCCGCGATCGCGTTCAAGGAGCCAATCGGGCCGAGAAGCGATGCGCTTACAAGTGCTAGTGCGATGACGGGTACGAACCGACGCTGCATGAGAGTCATGGCTTTTCCTCCTTCTACGGTCTCTATGCCCATGGTGTACATCGGTGGGCGATGCGTTCCTGCGACGGCAGCGCTGGAGCATGCTCTCCGATGCCATCGTAAAGCTCTTGGCGTTCCGGCACCATAGAAGGCGGGTCATAAAACAGTGGAAAATAGGTCAAAAGAACACGGCCCGAATCAAGAGGATGCTCGCCGTCATGACCACAAAGAACAAGGGAAGGCCAACCCGTACGAAATCGACAAACCGATAGTTGCCCGGCCCTATCACCAATGCGTTCACCGGCGACGAAACCGGCGTGATGAAGGCAGCCGACGCAGCGAGCGCGACCGTCATGCCAAACGCTTGCGGCGGCAATCCGAGTTCAGTGGCAAGCGCAATAGCAACGGGTGCCATCAGTACAGCGGTTGCCGTGTTCGATATAAAGAGACCGAGAATGGCGGTAACGGCATACACCGCAATCAGCATGATCATGGGATCGGCATCGCCCATGGCGCCAAGGAGCGCCTGCACCGCCAAATCGACGCCTCCGGTATTTTGCAATGCGATCGAAAACGGCAGCATACCGACGATTAAAAACAGCGTGGGCCACTGAATCGCTCGATACACCGTATTGATGTCGATACAGCGGAAAAGTCCGAGCAGCAGGCACCCGATGAGCGCGGCTTGCACGTTTGGCACAGCTCCTGTCACCATCAATGCGATGACAACCGCCAAGGACGCGATCGCCAAAGGAGCCCGCGCCGGCAATGCAATGACATCGTCCAGCTCAGCAGGCATATTGAGCACGATGATTTCCCGTGGGTCGGACCGCAACCGCTTAATCGCCTTCCATGGCCCGGCTACGAGCAGCGTGTCTCCGAGCCGAAACACCACATCCTGCAGCGATTCGGTTATGGGGGTTTTGCCCCGCTTGATCCCGACAATGGAGAGCTTATAAGTAGTGCGAAAACCTGCAGTGATCGCGGTTTTCCCAATCAAGCCCGATTCAGCCGGAATTATGAGTTCAACCATGCCCACGGTTTGCGAGGCGTCCGTCAAATAATCATCCGACATGGGCAATTCGAATAGGTCGAAACGTTGACACAGACCGTCCAAACCCGCAGGTGGCTCCTTGAAATCGACGAAAAGGACATCACCTGCTTCCAACACGGTTTCTGCCGACGGCTCCACAATTTGCGCAGCAAAACGGCGTTGTCGTTCGATGGCGAGGACATTCATGCCGTGCTCTGAGCGAAGCTGCAGTTCTCTCAGCCGCTTCCCTACCCAAGGTGATCTCACACCAATGCGGAGGCGGTATTCCCGCCCGGTGAGGCCATATTCCTCTACCCATTGTGATAAGCGAGGCTTTCGAGCCTTTTCCTTCGTTTCTTCCGCCGGCTTCCTCCGAGAGAGCCAGTGGCGGGTCATAATCATGTAAATTACGGCAACGATGAGAATCGGCACACCAAATACGGTGAACGAAAAAAACTGAAAGCCTTCGTATCCGGCACGTACCAGTTGGCTATGCACAACAAGATTCGGCGGTGTTCCGATGAGTGTCATCATCCCGCTAATCAACGCACCCACACTGAGGGGCATCATCAACTTTCCCGGAGCGATGCCGGTGTTTCGGGCGATACGCAACACCGCCGGAATAAAAATGGCGACGACACCGGTTGAACTCATCACGGACCCGATGGTGGCGACAACTACCATCAAAAATGCGATCAACCGCGTTTCGCTGTTCCCAGCACGCCGCACCAAAGCATCGCCAAGCCGCTGGGCGACGCCTGTACGCACAAGCCCTTCCCCGATCACAAACAGGGCGCCAATGAGCACGATATTTGGATCGCTCAATCCGGAGAGGGCATCGGAAACGGAAATCACCCCGGTGAGCGGCAGCAAAGTCATCATGATCAGGGCCACTGCGTCCATGCGCGGCCGATTCAACATAAACATGACGATGGTTGCCGTCAGAAGCAGTGAAACAATAGCGAGTTCCCAAGTCATCAACGCTTCAATCGTTCCAATCTTGGCAGCCCTTAGGTGCCGATATTTTGTCCGACATGTGACTTCAATATCTTGTGCCTACACCGTTACTGAATGTAAATCCGGTACGACGTGATTTCTTTTATTTTAGCCTTCTTGCCGAAACCGCTGAATCGATAGACATCGCAATACTCCATGCGGCTGCCGTCTTGCATGATGACTGTAGCATTTGCCGCAGCCGTATTGCCGTGAGTAATGATATGGTGGATACGCAACTCCGTGGGTTGACCCGCACGATCGTTGGCCATTTGCGCACGAATAGCTTCGATGCCAACATGGCGTGGACCGCCGACAACAACCCTCACGGCTTCGTCAGCCAGTTGGTCAAGGAACTTCTGTCCGCGATCTCCCCAGTAATCAATGCTTATTTCCTTTATCAGCAACTTTTTCGGAGCGTTCCCGCAATCTTCGACGCACTCAACTAGCAACGATTTCGCCTCCATATATTAGGACAAGCGCTACACCTCAGCCAGCTCTTTCTGTGCGATAATCATGTCAACCACATCAGCCACCGAATGTTCCGAGTTGTCTATCCACAAACCGATGTTCTGGAGTTCGGCGCGAATAATTTCGTCAAGATGAGCCCATAGATGCGCCACGGTCTTCTCCGGCCGATTTTTATCCCTTTGCAAGGCAACTTCAACCGGGGGACCGAGGGTGACCAGACGAACTTTATAACCGTCAAGGTGTCGTCGGTACTCTTCTACACGATCCCGACTGACAACGACGTAATCAAGTACGGGAGTGAAGCCGTCTTGTGCAAATGATTGAGCGAGCAGACACTGGTTGCGCACATTCAGATGAATTTGGCGCTCCGCTTCGTCATCCGGTTCTCCTCCGGGCCAAACACCTCCTGTCACAATGAATTCTTGCAAGCGATCTCCTTCAATATGAACACCTTTCTCAAAACGAGCAGCCAGTGCGTGAGCTGTCGTCGATTTGCCTGAACCTGGAATGCCATTGATGATCCAAACGTCTCTCATCGAACAATTACCCCCCTACACAGAAGAAGCGCCCTCGGCCGTTCGCCCAACGTCTTGATACACAAGCGTTCCTGACTATGCTTCCGCTTTTCGCCCCATATTTTTGGATACCCTTTATAAAATCATCCGGCACATACTTTGATCAAGGTGAGGTCTGTGGTTCGATTCACTTGTACAATAAGCTGGGAAGGTGAAGGAATGGGGAAGGTTTTGAACTTGTTGCGGCGCTATTGGCTATTTAGGATAATCAAGCCCATGGCAAAGCAGGCGGCACACATGATGAGCGCCCCTTTCTTTGCCGATTGACTCTGTGCTGATATCGAGCGAAGACGTCTAACCCGACATAAGATCGTCCAAAGCCTGATCCAAGGACTCGAGCAGCTTCTTTTCCTGGAGTTCTGCCCAGGCACGCTGCGCCTGTACCCGCCGCAGGTATTCCCGGTACTTTAAGTTGCTTTTCCGTACATCTTCATGAAGATCTTTAAGATGGTACCTCGGCACTTCATCCGGCACGCAGTGGATGATGATGTAATTCCCTTCGATCCAAGCGCGGCGCCACCTGGAGTGTCTGGGAAACCGCCGTTCGGCTTCGAAAATTTGTATCCACTTTTCCGGGGGAGCGGATGAGATTTCCAGATAGACGTGGAAGAGGAGTTTGTCCGGATCGGGACGATACGTCTTGTCCTTGGCAATCCCGACGATGCGGATGTCTTCGAAATCTTCGAGATGAGAAACATGCGGCGTCCCTTCGGAAGGAACCCACTCCGGCATCTTAAGTGATGATTCACACACTGTCATGGCGGGGCAGAGTATTTGCAGCAGTTGTGCCAACGACCGGTCGAAAGCGGAGGGATCTGTGAAGTCGGCGTAGATTCTATCTTTCAGAAACAAGGGGATGTCACACGGTTCAAGCAAAATGGGAAGCACTTTGATTCGGCGCCCGGCAATTTCCTCGGTGATGGCAAGGAAGAGTTCTTTTTGAACCCACCTCGATTGCACCGAGTTGCGTGAGAGGATGACCGCTACGAAATCCACTGTTTCAAATGCCTGGCTTATCCTCTCGATGAGCGAGTCGCCGATCCCGAGTTCCGCATCATCTATCCAAACATCGACACCGTATTTTTTCAGACTGTCAGCTAGCTTTCGCGCAAAGAACTTGTCCTTCCAACTGTGGCTCAGAAACACCGCGGGCATTGCTCTTCCCCCTTTGAAAGCCGACGTTAGTCGTATAAAGCCTGCAGGGATTCTCCTTTGCCGTCTCACTTGATCGATGACAGCGTCACCGCACAGCCTCGCGATGACTTCGACTGTTCCAGCGCGTCAAAACCACCTCCACAAAATCTAAAATTTAAAACAATAGAACCTCCCTTCTCCAACACCACTTGTTTAATGAATATTTTTTTCACGCCTGCCTCCTTCTTCCTTTCGGACGAGCGACCTAAGATGAATAGTCCAATGGTCCGCCTCAGCGCTCTCCACCGACTGTCGGGCGAATCAGTCCGAAATACGCCCCAACCGGATCCTGAACAACCGCAAATACGTACTCTCCATCTTCTTCTCGCACCGCTTTGATCACTTCGCCCCCTTCTTCCTGTACACGCCGCACGCTTTCAGCCAGGTCTCCCACCGTTAAGTAGATGATCCACACCGGCGGTAAGTCGGCATTCACACCCCGCGCATGACATATTGCTGCTGCCGCCCACTAGACTTTCAACAGACCGCGGAAGCCTCGGCTGGCATAGTAGGATTCAGCGCTGTTGTGGTACACGAAAACCCGGTTGTAACAACGATCACAAAATAGAGCGCCACCAAGCGTGCGGATGCTCTCAGGCGTTTTCACCCAGCTGGAAGTCTTTCTGTCGAATTCCCCCAGCTTTTGCAATTCCCGATATTGCTCTTCCGTGAGCATTTCAATGCCCATCTCAGCCGCCATTTCCATGGCGCTGCCCTCGGGCTTGTGTTTTTTTCGCGCCTCGAGCGCGGCACGGTCGTAACAAAGGCTCCGTCGGCCCGCCGGACTTTCTGGAGAACAATCGTAAAAGATGAATGCTCCGGACGCTTCATCATAACCAACCACATCGGGTTCGCCGCCGGTTCGTTCCATTGCCGAAAGTGAGCGGAGCTTTTCCGGCTGTGCCTGCAGCCTTGCTTCCACCGCGCTCCAGTCGATTCCGGGATGACGATTCATGTTTTTCTCGAAGCGCTCTTTAAGCGTTTTGATCAGCTCTTCATATGCTGCTTCCATTGGGTTACCCGCCCTTCCTTACTTATCATTCACTCGATCATCCGCCGTAGCGGCGTAATATGCGATCAACGGCTGGGCCATAAGATTCACCAAAGAGATTCAGATGGACTAGCAAGTAGTAAAGCTGATATAACGCTTCGCGATCTTGGTGGCCGGGGCGAACCGGAAATTCCTCGTTGTAGGCCCTGTAGAACTCCGGAGGAAAGCCGCCAAAAAGACGTGACATCGCTAGATCCATTTCACGGTCACCATAGCAGACGGCAGGATCGATGAGAGCAGGTCCGTGACGCGTGGCAAGCCAGTTTCCCCCCCACAAATCGCCATGGAGGAGCGAAGGTTCAACTTCCGCTTCGTCGATCCATTCCGGCAATCGATCGAGGAGACGGTCTGCAAGTCGGCGCCGGTTCGATCCAAAGCGGCCTTTTTGTGCAGCAAGCTCCATTTGCGGCAGCAGTCGAGCTTCACGATAAAAATCAATCCAGCTCGGCTGCCAAGGATTGTTCTGCGGCAACATGCCGATGAAATTGTTTTCCTCGAAGCCGTAACGGTCCCGTGTCATCCGATGCAGGTGAGCGAGCCCCCGTCCAAGCTCCGCTCCCTGCTCTCTTTCGGCGCCAGCCGCCGGTTCAAGCCACTCGAGCAAAATGCCTTCGGCGTCGACGGCAAACACTTCTGGTACGCGCAGTGCCCGGGCTGTTCGCAATTCTTGCAGTCCGCGTGCTTCCGCTGCGAAGAAATGTTTTGGCGCGTCGAGGCGAATTTTTGCCAGCCAAACTTGGCCATTTGCCGCTTCGAGTCGGAAGACTTGATTGATATCGCCGCCGGCTAGCCGAGTCCAACGCAGGTCGTCAAGCGAAGTTGCCTCTGCAGCCTCAGTGAAGAGGCGGCGCACGACCGCCGCCTCCTCCTCAAAACGGCCAATCATTTTTTCACCTCTTTTGTCCCAGCAAAACCAACCGTCAATTTTGGTGTTCTACGACATGAAAGGCGTGTAGCGCTTCCTCCACAGTTTCAGCAAAGTAAACATGACGTCCACGGTTGCACTCGCGAATAAAAGCCTTCAAACTATCACCGAGAATGTCTTGAGGCGATTTCCATCAGAACCGCCAACCGAACGAAACACCTACATCGCCGGGTGTATCGAACCTGACACCAACATAATGCTGTGTGGACAGCATGTAATTCACGGCAAGGATTGTCATTTCAACCGGGTTGCCACAAGCCCACACGGTCCGCTCGCTTGCACCTCGAGCGAGCGATACATGCATCGCTCCGAAGTCGGCCCCCAGGCCTACTTGCCAGCGTTGATGACAGTAAATGTCAGCCACAAATCCTAATCCCTGTTCGACGAAAAATTCAAACGCCAGCGAATCAGTCAGCGCATACGCTCCCTTGAGGTTGACATTGCCTTCAAGCGCAATTCCGGATAGATCGATGACAACTCCACGAACGCCAGGGGTCAACGTTAAAGCGCCGAATGAAAGGCTGTAATCGAGCTGGACGGCCCCGTACGCGGAGCCGTCGATGCGGCCTCCGCTCAATTCCACTCCCCAGGCCGATGCCGCATGAACCGCACTCACCGAGGTGAATGCCAAAGCAGCGATGAGAAGAATCCCCATCGTCAAAGCGCCAATTTTTGCTTTTGCGCCATGAATGCTCATTTCGCCATTTCCCCTCTTTCGTGATCAGGCACGAAACAACAGCCGATGTCCTCTCCGCTAGCCATATGTCCACCAATCGCTTCACAAATTCGAAGATGTGTGTCCCAGAAATTACCTTGGATCTTCAAAACCGAATATCTCGCCACGCAGGTATTTCTGGCGCAATTCTTCGGGAAATTTTTCAATCGCATAACGCAACATCGTGCGCGGCATCCGACGGTAGCGAGGTCGCAAGAACGCTTCCAACACGTCTTGATCCCTTTTGCCCACTTCACGCAGCATCCAGCCCACGGCCTTGTGAATGAGATCGTGAGAATCGGCAAGCAGCATGTCTGCCAGACGCAATGTATCCTCGAATGCTCCGGCTTTGATGTAGTGAAACGTCGACAAAATCGCAATGCGGCGCTCCCAAACCGACGATGAGCGGGCGAGATCGTACAGCACTGAGCGGTCCCGATCCACGAGATGACGCCCTACGATATGTTCCGCAGACGTATCGACCAAATCCCAGTTATTGATATAGGCGGTGTGATCCAAATAGAGTCGATAAATGGCGTCGCGCTTCGCCTCATCCTTGCTCCGATCGTATGCACGAACCAAAATCAGCAACGCCAGCAGCCGCGCTTCATGGTATGGTGAGCGTAGCAATGTCCGGCAATCAGCAAGGTCCAGTTCCTCATATTTTTTGGCCAGCCGACGCAAGACGGGAACGCGTATCCCCAAAAAGCGGTCGCCTTCCCCGTACTCGCCGGGTCCCGTCTTGAAAAAGCGCGCCGAATGCGCAGCAATTTCCTCGTTCGCGAGAGCGTGAAGTTCTCTCTCGATTTCGGTTTCGGGCATCGGGTCACCTCTGTCGAATTCATTTCATACGCTCAACGCAAGCCGCAATGGCCTCTACAGGCGGAGCGACTCGGCTGTGGAACGTCGCCGTGCGAATGTCCATGATCCGCCATCCTTGCGATTCCGCAAATCGTGACCGCAGCTCGTCCTCAGTGACTTTCCTGGGGACGTTCTCCGCTGCAAATTCCACCGCGAACTCATGCAGATAATACCGCCCGCCCACGACCAACGCTTTGGCGAGATCTGCAACGAAAGCGTCGGTTTCCTCTTCATCGAGCAAATGAAGAAATCCTGAATCGACAATCGCCCTGAAATGCGTGCCGATGAGCGAAGGCTGCTTGGCGTCCGCAACCTCAAATCGCAGCAAATGAGCCACATCCGGGGGCAAATGTTCGCGCTTTCCCTTGGCTTCGGCGATTGCCGCCTCGACAAAATCAATCCCGATCACTTCATGCCCAAGTTTCGCCAGATAAATTGCCAGATCGCCGGAACCGCATCCGACATCCAAAATGGGCCCTTGCGGCGGAAAATCTTCCAGGAGGGCCACCATCGCCGGTTGGGGCTGGCCAATGTCCCAAGGTGCCTTTTCACGGTACACCGAGTCAAAAAAAGCATGAGGATCGGGGCCAAACCTGCCCATACAACTTAACCTCCTTGTGCCACATCAGACGTATCCACGTCAACAAGGAAAACCATGCTGCGCGTGATTTTCTTAGACTCCGGAGTTCTCTTCATGCATCCACACTTCCTTTCACGCCGCACCACTTGCGGAAAGAAAAAGCAAAAGGCCGCTCATGCCAAACGAGCGGCCCTTGGATTACACGGTTTGCAGTTGGTTAGACCGTGGTTAAGCTCTTTTCACGGGCTTCTTTCAGCGCTGCGGCCCACCAGGCCAATTCATCCAGCATCTTGGTGACGAGAGGCGGCAGGTAATCCAGATCTTCCAAAGCCTTGTTGCCCTGGAGGGCCTCCATGAAGTCGCCGCCTTGAATATGCACTGAAGCCGTGATCGGCGCCATCTGCATGTTGGCGACGATCAAGCGCAGCTGTTCGATGGCACGCGCTGCTCCTACCGCACCGTAGCCCACGAAAGCAACGGGTTTTCTCACCCATTCTACGTACGCATAGTCGAGCGCGTTCTTCAGCACGGCTGGCGGTGCATGGTTGTACTCCGGCGTGATGATCACGTAGCCGTCAAATTCCGCGATCTTTTTCTGCCAACGCACGCCTTCTTCGTTTTGCGTCGGCGCAGCAATGTTGGATGCGACCTCATTGAAAAACGGCAGTTTATAGTCGCGGAGATCAAGCAGTTCAAATGTCATGTCCTCGCGTTGCTTCGCAAGCTCCATGAACCATTTGGCCGGCTTGTCGGCGAATCGTGTCTCACGGGTAGAACCCAATATCACGCCAATCTTCAGCATGAGCGATTCTCCTTCTAGCTGCACTGCTTATTGCAGAGTTGTCATGTGCTATTATAGGGGTATGTTGTCCAATCCGGCTAGTACGCACATTAAGGTGTTTTAGTTTCCCCGAGGATACTCAATCAAGTGAGGTGATCGCGATGACTCCGGATCCTTCACGCTGCCAAGTCAACGCCGCACTCGAAGCGATCGTGGGAAAATGGAAAACCTCGATCCTGCTGAATCTTCTTTTTAACGGCACGATGCGCTTCAGCGAGCTCAAAGCCGCGATCCCCGGCATCACCCAAAAAATGCTGACGTCAAGCCTGCGTGAGCTCGAAATGCAAGATCTCATACAGCGGGTCGTCTACCCCCAAGTTCCCCCGAAGGTCGAATATTCGTTGACCGAACACGGACTTACATTAGTCCCTATTCTCAAACAACTGCACGATTGGGGCAGCCAACATATCAAACATTTGGAAGCCAAACAAGAAAATGAATGGGCAACCGGCTCATGACATCGCCGGAATTGCCGTAAAAGAGGGTTCTTCGCTCCGGGGTCAAATTCGAATGATGTTCTCCGAACCGTACCCGGTACAGCTCAGGAGGCAATATCCGAATAGGAGGGCCTGCTCGAATGTCCGAATGGTTAATTGAGAAGGAGAGTGACAGCCTCGATATCCGTCACCGCATTCTCAACGTCGTTTACGAAGAGCAATCGGAATTTCAACACATTGCTGTTGTGGACACGGTCGATTTCGGCCGCATTCTCGTCCTCGACGGAGTGATCCAAACGACGCTGCGAGACGAGTTTATTTATCATGAAATGTTGGCTCACGTGCCCTTGTTTACGCATCGTTCTCCGCGCCGTGTGCTTGTCATCGGCGGCGGGGACGGTGGAACGGTCCGAGAAGCTCTTAAGCATCCGGAAGTGGAAAAGGTCGATTTGGTGGAGATCGACGGGCGAGTCATCGAAGTATCGCGCAAGTATCTTCCTGAGCTAGCCTCTGCATTCGACGATCCTCGAGTGACCGTTTACGTTGAAGACGGTGCGAAGTTTGTGGCTCGATCGGCGGGTCAATACGATGCGATTCTCATTGACGCTCCCGATCCTGTAGGTCCTGCCGAGGCCATTTTCAGCGACACGTTTTATGCCGATGTGCGCAAAGCACTCCGACCCGGCGGGGTGATGTCCGCACAAACCGAGTCGCCGTTTATGCAAGGCGATTTGGTGGCCGCCATTTACCGCCGCATCGGAAGTGCATTTGAGACACAGCGTCTCTATTTGGCTCAAGTGCCGACGTATTCACTCGGACTTTGGAGCTTCACTCTGGCAACGGTTGATCCCGAACTGCTTGATCTCCCGCCGCGTACGTCTGAGCACGTGACCACACGCTACTACACACCGGAGATCCACAAGGCAGCGTTTGCACAGCCGAAATTCGTTCAGGATCTTCTTGCGAAATGAGTCAAAAAAACCCTAAGCAGTTTGTCTCCGCTTCACAGTGGAGACAACTGCCAGGGTCCGTATGAAGAAGCATCCCGGATCGAAAGGTTTGCGGTGGAATCCCCCCAACTTGTCATATTTGTTGACGTCGCTTATTTCCTTATCATCGCCATGGATTCCGATTGCCGCAACGCGTAGTTTCTTCGGCTCTGTAAGAACGCCTTGACCGCAGTAAATATGACCACAGCCGAAAGCAACTGCAGAATATTGTGCTGGAGGTCTGGTGTGACGACCCTCCCGCTGATCGCCGGCAGAATTTTCATCGTTGCATCGTAGCCATGTTCAATGAACCAGTCGGTATTCCCCTTACCGAAAAGATACGGTATGTACCACTGCCTAAATTGAAGTGAAAGCCATACGATGGAAATAACAAGGGCCGCAAAGGTAAGCAAAGGCCGCCGCGTGAGGACCAATCCAATAAAAATGACAAACTGAGTCCACCCCGCCAAAGTACTCGGCCATAAAGGCCCCGCTTCGGCTAAATTATTTAACGGATACAAATCTACATGATTCGACACTGTAAAATAAAGCAACATCAACAACGCGCTCCCGACCGCTACCGAAGCCCAATCAAGACTTGACTTCTCAGCCAGTCCGCGCTTTTGCATATTCCAATTCCCCTTTCCCATATTCGTGAAGCGTTTCAACGTTTTCGGCCGATTACGATTCCGCCCCCACAGCCACCGGATTGTCCGGATGCGAACACCATTCGCTCCAGCCGCCAACATACAGCTTGACGCCGGACACGCCTGCACGCTCCAACGCCAGCACATTCAAGCAGCCCGTTACGCCCGATCCACAATGTACGATGACTCCCTCCTTGTTATCCATGATCGACGCAAAACGCTGCGCGAGCGCATGGGTATCGAGCATCAAACCGTCAGGCCCTACATTGCCTTGCCAAGGTAAATTCACCGCCCCCGGGATGTGACCTGCTACCGGATCCAACGGTTCCACCTCGCCGCGGTAGCGCTCCGGCGCCCGAGAATCGATGATGATCCCTCGGCGAGCGGCCGAGGCGCTGCGCACCTCGTCCATCGTTGCCAACATGTGTGGCTGCAAGCGCGGAACGAACGTCCGTGGCACGGGCTGAGGCACCTCAGCCGCGACCGGCTTTCCGGCCGCACGCCACGCCGTGTACCCACCGTCCAAGAGCGTTGCGCGTTGATGTCCAAGATAGCGCAGCATCCACCAGAGCCGACCGGCCATCCCGCCTTTCTGATCGTCATAACAAACAACGGTGACCCCATCGCCAATGCCGGCTGCGCCGAACAAAGCCACCATATGCTCCACGGTCGGCAACGGATGGCGACCTCCCATGGACATGGGGTCTGCATGCGATGCAGTCGCCGGCCGCGACAAATCGCGCTCCAAGTCGAAATAAATCGCCCCCGGGATGTGATCGCGTTCATAGGCCTTTCGGCCGGCTTCGGCATCCGCCAAGTCAAATCGGCAGTCCGCAATCACGATGTCCGGTCGGCCAAGGCGCTCCGCCACCCACTCTACACTGACGATGCTGTCGAAATGATCTGGATGAGTTTCGTTCATGTCGCACACTCCTCCGTGTCAACGAATAGTACTGCAAACCGCATAGAAGTTCCTTGAAAAACAAACCGCGCTGCGTGAGCGGCGGTTCATATGCTCTCCCCGCCTCCCACCGCAGCGCGGCTCCGTGCACGTACCTTACGGCACGTTATGCGTCATCGTCGTCCTTGTCGAGTTTCGCCTTGATTTTGTCCACGAGATCGGGCACGGTGTCGATGAGCCTGTCGATGGCGCCTCCCGTACCCGTTTGAATAAACTTCACATCGCCGTCTTTGATGACGAGCATGCCGGCCACCTTCATGCGAGCGCCACCGCCGCCACCCGTGCCCGAAGCCTGCTGATTCTTCTTGCCGTCGTCACCCGTCCCGGCTCCAAAACCAAAGGTCACATTCACAATGGGAATCATTTTGATCCCGTCGATCTCAATGACGTCGCCGATGACCGTTTTCGTGCTCATGCCTTCAATGACCTTGTTGATAATCATATCGACATTCATGCTGTCAACCTCCCATGTTCGGCTAATCTCACATGTGCGTTTTCAATGCACTCTGGAGAAACGGCTTTTCATACGAGACCACCAAATGCGCCGTACGCCGCGTCGCAGCAACGTGCGAATCATCACGACAACCGCCTGAACGGGATATATGCTCAGTCGTACGTGCAGCCAACCTTCGAGCCTCGCTTCGGTGAAGTCGGGGGTGAGCTTGAGCTGCGGAGGCAGCGGTCGTATCGCTTTCAGGGCTTCGCACCACCCGGTCATCGCCGGATCTGCAAATCCGTAGACGATATCACCTTGAGCTTCGAAGCGAGGCACCCGCCAAAGCTGGGCAATGCACCACCGTATTTCGGGCAGAAGCCCCTTCACATCCGCCCACGACGTTTTCGGGCCGCTTCTCGCCTTGGCTTTGCGGTGCCGTTCCACCGCCCCCCGCCCCTTGCGCTCGCGAGCCGGCTGGCCCTTGCCGACTCCAAAGGATTTCCGCCGGCGTCCGGTACGGTCCAACCTGATCGGTATGCCAATCACCCGCAGCCGCATGGTTGGCGCCGTACCGACATCTTTGGCCCCCGTCACCCGGGCGAGGCCCAGCAGCCAAACGATGCGAAAGTGCCACGTGGTTTCTTCGAGGTTCGCTCCCGTGGTTTCGCTGACGTTTAATCCAGATGCCGAACCTACAACGCGTATCGGCGTACACAAGGCAAACAGTATGACGGCTGCGATACCGCCGATGAACCACAACAAAACCGTCAACACGTTCAAGATCACTTCAACGGCGCTCACCCCCCTTGGCTTTTCCACTCCGCCGCAACAAAGCCACCGTATCGAGCAGTCGACTGCCTGCCCGTGTGATCACTCCGCCCACAAAATCAACCGGAGGCACATGCCGGGCCCACTGGACGGAGTATCCCGCCCAAGAAGGAATGAACGACCGTGTGGAACGACGCTTTGCATGCTTCTGTGCCGACTGTTCCGCTTTCCAGACAGCCATGAGAGCTTTGTTCAACTCAGCCATTTCGGCTGCCGGAACGTCCGGTGGGCGTGGGTGCTCCAAATCCCACATGAGCTGCTTATAAGCGCGGACGGTTTCCTTGCAGGCGGCGCACGTTTGCACGTGCGCATACACAATGTCTTCCTCAGGCCCTTCCAACGTGCCTTCGACCAGCATTTGCAGCAGCGAGTCGTCCAGGCATCGCATGCGACGTCATCCTCCTCATTCCGCAGACCTTCGCGTTCAACCCGTGCGGGAACTCCTTTCCATTGCCTCACGGAGCGCCCGGCGTGCACGGAATAAATACGTTTTCACGGTGCCCAAGGGCAGATTCATCGCTCGACTGATCTCTTCGTAACTCAGCTCTTCTTGGTGACGCAGAACGATGACCATGCGGTGAAGCGGAGGCAGTTCACCGAGTGCTTGCTCCAGCCACATGCGCTCCCATGCGTCTAACGCCCGACGTTCCGGATTGCCCTCACCGTCATCGGTATCCATTTGGTCCCACGCTTCATCGAACGAAAGCGTTTCGGGCCGACTGCGCTTTTCTCGGATGCGGTTGAGGCAAGTATTCGTTGTGATCTGACGCAGCCACGGCCAAATCGGATTTCCGAGTTCAAAATGGCCGATTGCCTTCAGTACGCGTACGAAGACATCTTGTGTGGCATCGAGGGCGTCTTCTTTGTCGTGCAAAAAGCTGTAGGCACGCCGATAGACGCGATTTTGATACAAATCGAGGAGAAGGGCGAACCCTTCCGACCGGCCTTGCTGGCACAGGCGTATGATCTCGTCGTCCGAACGCACAGTCTGCTTCCTCCATGGATGTCTTCACTAGGTAATACACGCAGGAGCGAAAAAAGTTTCAAACGGGATGTTAAATAAGACCTTTGTCCCGCTTGACGCCCTTCCCCTCATGCCATAAAGTGAACAGCAAAGCAGTTAACCCTAGTAGCTCAACCAACCAGTGTTAACCCTATCGTTTTTACGAACGCAACCGGCTAAGCGCTCCTTGTGGAGGTGCCATCTATTGTGAACCCAACGGCACAATTCGCGCTTTTTGTCCTCGCCATCGCCTGCGGCGAATTTATATGGAAAGCATGGTTCGAAGCGTGGTACCCGCGCAGCCGACTCCAAACCGTTGCGGAGCACCTGAAGTGTTATGCCGGGTACCGGTTGATCGTGTTCGTTTCGCACATGCTCATGCTGGCTGTGTTGTTTCAGGCACGTTTTTTTGAAATGTTCCTGGTCGCTCTGATTCTCTCACTGCTCGGCTGTACTGAATTGCTGTGCGCCGGTGCAAGCAATTGGGTGTTCATGCGAACACAGCGCACACTACGGCCGCTGCATCTCCTCTATGTCGCACTGCTGACCGGCGGTATGATGGTTTTATGGACGCAATACGCTTGGGAATCCGGTGGGATTGTCAACTACCTGGGTGGGCTTCCAGTTGGCGAAAACATACGCGGCCACCTTTCATCCGGCCATGTGTTTGTATACGCTCTGGTGTTCTTTCTCGCTTCCGTTCCGGCCAATTATGCGGTGCGCTGGTTGGTCAACAAACCGTACGACCCTACGTTCGCAGATACCATCATGGCTGGAATGTTCACGGAAATGACGGCACATGGAGCACCGAGCGAAGCGGCGGGCGACCGGCTCGCCTCCGTCACAGCCGAAGCAGCCGCGGACGGGCCTTCTTTGCAGGGCGGCCGGATCATCGGCGTATTGGAGCGCCTCATCGTCATCGCCCTGTTCGCCCGGGGTGAAATCACAGCGGTCGGTTTCGTCTTCACCGCCAAATCGATTGTTCGCTATCACGATTTCGCCAAACCCGACTTCGCCGAATACTACTTAATCGGCACGCTGTACAGCGTCGTGATCGCCGTAATGCTCAGCTTGCTTCTGTAGATCACGATCCAGGGAGGCACTGTTGTGTTGTACGTGGCTCTCAAATTCGATGTCGTCCGTTCACGCAGTGTCGCCAATCGCCAGCTGCTGCAGGACCGCATGTTTGCGCTGGTCGCAGATGCCAACGCGCAATTTTCCACCAGGCTCGCATCTCAGCTTACCGTTACACACGGCGATGAAGTCCAAGGCCTGCTCAAAGCGGAACACATTGCGGCGTGCCTGCCGCTCTGTGAACATTTCATCGACGGTTTGCAGCCGCAGCGGATACGCATAGGAGCGGGAGTCGGTCGGCTGGCCACGAAGCTCCAACCGACCGCGGTAGGTATGGACGGCGAAGCTTGGTACCGTGCGCAAAGCGCCATCGAGCGAGCCCGGCGAACGCGTGCGATATTTGTTCTCGAAGGCTCCAACCGATTACTCGAAGAAGACATCAACGCCGTGCTGAACTTTTTGTTGAGCCACCGCTCGAATTGGACCGACAACCAGCGCGAAGCCGTACGCCTTTTACAATCGCTCGGCAGCCAGCAGGCGGTCGCGTCTCATCTTCGCATCAGCAAGGCGGCCGTATCCAAACGATTGGCGGGCTGCATGTGGGATAAATACCAAGCGCTGCGCCAAACTGCAGAACGTCAGCTGCAACGCTACATCGCCGCGATCAGCCCACGATAGCGGACCGAATACGGGCCCGCCCGCTAAAATTCCCAACCGAGATTCTCGAGCTGCTCCCGCATGTTGATCCGATCCGGATGCGGACGGGCCAAGCGGCGGGCCGTATGTTCGCTCCAACCGTACTGCTGCGGATCTTTCGCATCGTCAAAGCGAAGCCGCCGACCGGCGTAGATGCCGCTTTGCGCCGTCACCGTATCGTAGCGGCGCAAGCCTTCCTCCAAGTTGGCGTCGCTGTACTCTTCGTGATGCAGCACCACATCCAGCGGCAGCCGGTGCCTTACCCGCGAGGGATTCGCCGGATACCCGACGGTCATCCCAAAGAGTGCAAAGGTGCGCTTCGGCAAGCGAAGCAATTCCGCCACCTGCGCCGTTTGATTCCGAATGCCGCCGAGGTAACAAATGCCCAGCCCTAAACTTTCGGCGGCAAGCGCCGCATTTTGCCCCGCGAGTGCCGTATCGACGACGGCTTGAATGAACATCTCCATATAGCGGTCGGCAAAATCATAGCCTTGGCGTTGGCACACCCGCTCCAGCCGATGCAAATCCGGGCAAAACACCAGAATCACCGGCGCCTGCTCAGCAAACGGGTTTTTGCTCCACTCAGCTATGAGCCGTTTTTTCTCCGGATCCTGAACGGCGATGATGCTGTACATTTGCAAATTGGACGACGTCGACGCGCTTTGCGCCGCGGTCACGATAACCTCGAGCACTCTTTCGGGCAGCGGATCCGGCCGGTAAGAGCGGATCGACCGATGGCTCGCCATCAGCCGAACGACATCATTCAGAAGCGTTTCAGGCGCCCGAATGCCTTCGAGTTCAAATCGATTGGGACCGCTTTGCAAGATCTCCGTCGTATCCGACATGATACCACTCACCTTCAGTGTTCGAGATTCGCTGCGACTTTTGGCAGCACTTCCCCGGCTTTGGCTCGAACGACGATGTCCGCGACGCCGTCGTATGGCGTCGGGTCGAGGTTGATAATCCATAACGGCTTGTTCCGTTCAAACACCATTTGAGGCAGCGAAGCAGCCGGATGCACCTGCAACGAAGAGCCGACAATCAGCAGGCCGTCGCACCTTTCCATCGCTTCAACGGCTCGGTTCAACGCTTCTTGCGGGAGCATCTCACCAAATAGAACTACACCGGGGCGAATAAGTCCGCCGCACGTGCATCGAGGCAGCAAAGCGAGATCTTCAACCGGCTTCTCCAACCAAGAGACCGGATATACTCGGGCACAATCATGGCAACGGGCTTGCCTTAACGTGCCGTGAATTTCGGCGACTTCTCGGCTGCCGGCTAACGAATGCAACCCATCGACGTTTTGCGTGACAATGGCCTCCAGACGGCCTCGCCGCTCGAGCTCCACGAGTGCCAAATGCGCCGGATTCGGTGCCGCTTGTTTCAACAGTTCCAAGCGGAAACGATAAAATTCATAGAAAAGCAACGGCCTATGATACAAAGCCTCGATACTTGCCAACTCTTCAGGCCTGTGTTGACGCCACAACCCGTCTGCTGAACGGAAGTCCGGCAAGCCGGATTCGGTGCTCATGCCCGCCCCGGTCAAAACGGCAATGCGCTTCTTGCCGGCCATGCTTTGAATCAGTTCGTCAATCATCGTGCATCCGTCCCAATCTGCAAATCCTCGACCAGCTGTTCAGCCGTCCGCAGTTGCGCCGTCATGGCGCATCGCCGTCCGCTTGCGGACGATGCTCGTCAATTGTATCATGCAACATCATTTCGAGACAATTCAACACAGGCCTCAATACTAGCGATGTCTTTTTTACGCCAATGTCAACTTTCGAAAGGAAAACGGGTTCGGTGTCAATATGATCGAATTATCGTCGGTCATACGATGCTGAATATCGTGCGGCGCCGGATGATCACCATATTTTCAAAGGAGTGTTAAAGCTCATGCATGTCAGGTTCACCGAATTGCCCGTCGTCGACCAAGATCGAGCCGTCAAATTCTACACGGAAAACCTCGGATTTCGTGTAGTTCAAGACAGGCCATATCTCGAGGGCTGGCGCTGGATCACGCTCGAAATTCCGGGTGGGCAGACGAAAATACTGTTCTCCCGCAAGGACGCAGCAGCCAACAATGACGTTCCCAGCCTCGTCCTGACCGTCGATGACGTTCCCGGGATTTCCGAAGCAATGAAGAAAAGAGGCGTCGTCTTCACAACCGAGCCAACGACTGCACCTTGGGACGAACGTGAGATCTATGCCGTCTTTCAAGACAGTGAAAACAATCTCGTAATGATAGGGACGGAAAGCAAATAACCGAGCAGCAGTTGGCGCTGAAGCGGAATGCAACGTGCTGTAAACTGAACCGATGGCGCGCACCCACATATTGATTCGCAAGTCCATCAGCATCAAACACTACTACAAGCGGCGGACCCATTCAGCACCGGGGTATTGCGATACATCAAGCATTCTTGAGCAATCCTGTGAGGCTCGGACCTAGTTCGGGTTAGTGTCCAAAATAGGGATGTCAAGCGTTTGTGTCTGTTTCCTCTTTTCCGTTACCGCGATGATGCCGGCATACTTCCTATCGACAACGATCATCTCCCCTGCCTGTCTGCCCGTCTGTTCGACTTGGATCGGTAAACCACTTCTTTCACTCCTCATCCCTGAAACGCGTAGTGTTATCAGACTATTTTTTGGTGCAATCCGCTTAGACGATAACATTTACCGATTTGATGGAATACGTTGACTCGACGATGTGTATCAGGGGAGGTTAGAGTCGTTGTCGCAGGCGAACATCCCAAACATTACCCCAACCATTTCTCTTGACCGCGAAGATTCTATCAATCTGCTTTTGAC
>CALKAQ010000063.1 GCA_937983075.1 uncultured bacterium
AGGAAATTCTTTAAACCGCCGCCGGCAGGATCGCCGGTCACATCGACAAGTGAAAGGAAAAAGGGCCGCTCGCGTTGTGGAGCGGCCCTTTCATAAGAGGGGAGTCTGTCTATGGAACGGCACTTCGCGTTTCGTTTGTTTGTCAAACTCCTGGTTGCCACGTGGCTTCTGGCAACGGCCCCGGCCGTCGTTTCCGGCGCCGGCCCGCACGCTGTCGTCAGCCCTGCGAGCCTTGAAAAAGGCGTGGGCATCAATTTGTCGGCGGTATGCGACTGGTGCGCGGAAATCCAGTTTCTTGACGTCTTCAAGAGCGCTCGTCCGTGGGTCAATTGGAACCATCCCGATTATGCTTTCGATCTCGACGCCAACGGATACATTCGGTCACTCGAGCCGGGCATGGAAGCGTACACGTTGGTATTCACCGACTTGGCTGGGCACTACCCGAAAGGGCGCTACGTCGTGCTGTATGACGGCGAAGGGACGCTGCGCTTCTGGGAAGATGAGCATTCCCGCGTGATCAGCTCCGAGCCCGGTCGCATCGTCATCGATCTGCAAAGTGACCACGGAGCCGTTTTCACGCTGAGCGAAGTGAATCCGGACAATTACATCCGCAACATTCGCATGATCCCGGCCGAATACGAAGGCGTTGAGCCGCTGCCAACTTTTCATCCGGACTTTCTTGCCCGCTGGCGGCACGTCGACATCATACGCTTTATGGATTGGATGCGGACAAACGAGTCGACGGTGGAACGCTGGGAAGACCACACCACGCCGACATCGTTTACGCAAGGCGGGCCTGCCGGCGTCAGCGTGGAGTATATGGTCGAGCTGGCCAACGAGCTCGATGCCGACCCGTGGTTCACCATGCCTACGCGAGCGGACGACGACTATGTGCGCCGATTTGCCGAGTACGTGAAAGAACATTTAAATCCGCATTTGAACGTCTACATCGAATGGTCGAACGAGACGTGGAACAGCGCGTTTCCTCAATACCATTATGCCGTCGAACAAGGGCGCAAGCTCGGGTTCACCGGCTCCGATTGGGATGTGCAGATCAAATACCACGCCCACCGAGCCAAGCGGATCTTTGAAATCTGGGAGGATGTTTTTGGTTCAGATGAAAGACTCGTCAAGGTGTTGGGCGGTTTTCACCACGGGGGCGCTTACATGGCCGAAATGATGCTGCAGCATGAAAACGTGTACGAAATCGCCGACGCTTACGCCATCGCGCCGTATTTCGGCCACGCCTACGGCGCCGAGAAAGCCGAATGGGTCAAGACGGCCTCGCTCGAGGAAATCCTCGCCGACCTTGAACACGAACTCGCCGTTTCGTGGCAGGCAACGGAAGCGGTCATTGCCGCCGTTGAAAAGTACGGCCTGGCCGTCATCGCTTACGAAGGCGGGCAACACTTGGTCGGCCACTACTACGACGGCACGTGGTATCCCGATGACGACAAGCTGACCGAAAAGCTGACGTGGCTCAATCGACAGCCTGAAATGTACGACATCTACATGCGCGATCTGCGCCGTTGGGACGAGATGGGCGGGGCGGCTTATGTCGCGTACGCGTCTTTGACCGCCTACAACCAATACGGCAGCTGGGGGCTCTTTGAATATCACGGGCAGGATCCTGCAACCGCCTATAAATTCCAAGCGCTGTCGGACTGGATGAAATTCCGGCGCCAACAACCTTGAAATTCGAGGAAACCAGCGCGTCATCGCTGAAACATCAACATAGGCCCACTGCGGGCAAATTTCCTGTGCAAGGAGGCTGCGTATGTTTCCATTGAGGTTCGTTCCATCCGTCGTACGTCCCGGTCACGGCGGTGCGTTGACACGCAAGTACGTGGCATGGCTATTTCCCGTTATGGCTTTGATCGCTTTCCTTATTCTTTCACCCGCCCGCGCCGAGACGAACGATGTGGCCGCCGTCGATTTGGAGCTCGTAGCGTCGGGGTTCGCTGCACCTGCCGTCCTGGCCGAAGCCCCCGACGGTTCCGGGCGCATCTTCATTGCCGATCAGACAGGCGTCATCTACGTGTTGATGCCTGACGGCACTTTACGTGATGAGCCTTTTCTCGATCTGCGCCCGAACATGGTTCCCCTGAACGGCAATTATGACGAACGCGGCTTGCTCGGCTTCGCCTTTCATCCCAACTTCGCCGACAATCAAACCGTCTACGTCTACTACAGCGCACCGCTGCGCGCCGGGGCGCCCGCTGGATACAACCATACAGCCCGCGTTGCCGAATTCCGCGTAGCGGAGAACGACCCTAACCGCATTGACCCGTCTACGGAACAAGTGATCATCGAAATCGACCAGCCGTACAGCAATCACAACGGCGGCGCCATTGCCTTCTCACCCGACGGCTACCTTTACATCGCCCTCGGCGACGGTGGCGGCGCCAACGATACTGGTCTCCACAACCCGCCGCAAGGGTTCGCTCAAGATACGACGACGCTTCTCGGCAAGATTTTGCGCCTGGAAGTGATTCCTGGTCAGCCCGGCTACCGGATCCCGGTCGACAATCCGTTTGCCGACAGCGACGCAGGCCGCGGCGAAATTTGGGCCTGGGGTTTTCGCAATCCGTTCCGTATAGCGTTTGATACCGGTGAACATGGGCACCTGTTCGTCGCCGACGTCGGGCAAAACCGGTGGGAAGAAATCAGCATTGCCACGCATCCCGGCAATTACGGCTGGAGGGCACGAGAAGGGGTTGAACGGTTCAACCCGCCGCCGGGCAGCGCGGATCAGCTATTGATCGATCCCGTTGTCGTCTATCCGAACACCACGGCATTTGGCATACAAAACGGCGCCGGAACTTCCGTCACGGGCGCGTACATCTACCGCGGCGAAGCGATTCCGGAACTGCGCGGGAAATTGGTGTTCTCGGACTGGACATTGCAGGGCGGGCGTCCGGCCGGCCGCGTATACGTCGCAACGCCGCCGGCTGACTGGGAGGCTGCATGGGAGGATGCCCCGGCAACCGATGGCGAGCTGTGGCCGTGGGAAGTACTGCTTACAACCGAATTTTTCGTGCGCACCATCGCACGTGACGCTTCAGGTGAGCTCTACCTTCTCGTCAATCAGCGCCAAGGTCCTTCCGGCAATACCGGTGCGGTTTACAAGCTCGTTCCGGCCAACTAAATGAACAAGACCCAGGCCCGCTCGCCGCACAGCGGCTCGGGCTTGGGTCAATCCCGTTCCAGCTTCAACGCGGCTGAGTTGATGCAATAGCGCAAGCCGGTCGGAGGCGGCCCGTCCGGAAACACATGGCCGAGATGCGCATCGCATTCCGCACAGAGCACTTCGGTACGAATCATGCCGAAGCTCCGGTCTTCCCTCTCTTTAATGGCATCATCACGAATGGGTTTCCAAAAGCTCGGCCAACCCGTGCCCGAATCAAATTTCGTTTCCGACCGAAACAGCGGTGTTCCGCAGCAGACACAATGATAAGTGCCGGGATCTTTGGTGTCCCAATATTCCCCTGTAAACGGGGGTTCCGTGCCGCAACAACGGGTTACCTCGTACTGCTGCGGCGTCAGACGCTCTTTCCATTCTTCCTCCGTCAATGAGCGCCAGTCCCGAGCCATGTCGATCCCTCCCAGAAATACCAACGTCTTCCCCATTATAAAGCGTTCCCTCAGCCGTTCACAAGCACTTCCCCGTTCTCTCCGCCGTCACGCATTGCATCCGCGTATGCCTCCCAACGCAAAAACACCGCGGCGAGCGGAGGCAGACGCAAACGCAGCGACTGTTCCCGGCCGTGGCAGTTTTGACCTTCCGCAAGCAAAACGCCTTCGTTGACTTGACCGGACCCGCCGTATTCGATCCGATCGGTATTCATCACTTCCCGATAACGCCCCGGCCATGGTGCCCCAATGCGATACTCGGGATAATATGCCGGTGTGAAATTGCATACGACGACGATGCGCTCGTCGAGCACCGGCTGATCTTCCTTCTCCACCGGAGCCGTTTTCGCCGTCTTGCGAGCAAACACCAGCACACTTTGTTCACCGTTGTTCGGCTCGATCCATTCAAAACCGTCCCAGCTCGTGTCACAATGCCAAAGCGCAGGGGACCGCTTGTACAAATGATTGAGCTCACGTACAAACCGATGCGTCGCCGCGTGCATCGGATACGTGAGCAGATGCCAGTCCAAGCTGTCGTCGCATTTCCATTCGATAAACTGGCCGAATTCGCCCCCCATAAACAGGAGCTTTTTGCCGGGGTGAGCGATTTGATAAGCCAGCAGCAAGCGCAAATTCGCAAACTTCTGCCAGTAGTCGCCTGGCATTTTGTCGAGCAGCGAACGCTTTCCGTGCACCACTTCGTCATGCGAAAAAGGCAGAATGAAATTTTCCGTAAAAGCGTAGGTGAGGGAAAACGTAAGGAGGTGGTGCGACGCATGCCGCATTTCATGCGGCAGCGCCATATACCGCAGCACGTCGTTCATCCAGCCCATTTTCCACTTGAAGTTGAAGCCGAGTCCGCCGAGGGAAGTCGGCCACGTCACCATGGGCCACGTGCTCGATTCCTCGGCGATCATCAGCGCCTGCGGAAACTCGGCGAACACCGCCTCGTTCAACCGGCGGATAAACGACACCGCCACAGGATTTTCACTGCCTCCGCTGAACAGCATGTTCGACACCGCGTCGACCCGCAAACCGTCGACATGAAATTCCCGGAACCAAAACAACGCGTTTGATAGCAGGAAGCTTTGCACCTCGGGGCGCTCGAAGTCGAAATACAGTGTATCCCAATGATTTTCCGCCCGTTCCGGTTCCGCGGGCTCGTACAACGGCTCACCGTCAAAGCGCCCCAGGCCGTGGCCGTCTTTGCAAAAGTGCGCAGGCACCCAGTCCACAATCACGCCAATGCCCGCTTGATGGCAGCGATCGATCAAATACATCAAGTCATGCGGCGTGCCGTAACGGCTTGTGGCTGCGAAAAAGCCCGTCACTTGGTAGCCCCACGAACCGTCAAACGGATGCTCGGCCACCGGCAGCAGCTCCAGATGCGTGTACCCCATGTCGAGCAAATAGGGTACGAGGCGATCGGCCAATTCCCGGTACGACAAGATGCGGCGATCCGCGCCTCGGCACCAGGAACCCAAATGCACTTCGTAGATGTTCATTGGCCCGCGGTACGGCACACGCCGCCGCTCCAACCACTCGGCATCCCCCCAAACGTATCCGCCCAGGTCGAACACGACCGAAGCTGAACGGGGCGGCACTTCGGATGCAAAGGCGTACGGATCGGCCTTCTGGATCCGCTCTCCGCCTGACGTCTCAATTTCGTATTTATAGCGCTGCCCCGGCTCGAAACCCGGAATGACGATGCTCCATACGCCTTGCTCTTGAGGGGCTAAGTCCCAACCGTCATCTTCGCCCCAACGGTTGAAGTCCCCCAGCAAACGGACACGGCGCGCCCGCGGAGCCCAAACCGCAAACCGTGTGGCCACGCCGTTGCCGCCAGCCACCCGGTGGGCACCGAAATATCGATAAGCCTCGGTGTAGGTGCCTTCATGGAACAAACGGCGAGGCAATCCGGTGAATTCGTGGAGCTGAGTTCCGGCATGTACGAACAACCGTCCACACCTCTTCTGCCCGTATGTGTCTTACCCTCCCCGGTAGTTTGCCGTTCTACCGCAGACACAAATCACCGTCAGCCAAGTTACATACCATATCGATTGTCTGCGGATACTGAAACGGCCAGCGCATAAAGCGAGGGAGTGCTTCTATGAGCGTACGAGTCGGCGTCATCGGCTTAGGCATGGGCCGCGAACACGTCGTCAATTTCAAGAATGCGCCCGACTGCCAAGTCGTCGCCTTGTGTGACATCGATCAAGGCCGCCTTGAAGCGATGTGCACGGAGTTTGGCGTCCCACACGGCTACCGCGACTATCGCGATCTGCTCGCCCGCGACGACATCGATGCAGTGAGCATCGCGGTGCCTAATTTTCTCCACCGCCCCATCGCCATCGACGCGCTGCGAGCCGGCAAGCACGTCTTGTGCGAAAAGCCCATGGCGCTCAATGCGGCAGAGGCGGAAGAAATGCACCTCAAGGCCATGCGTGCGAACCGGAAATTCATGATGCACTTCAATTTCCGGTTTCATCACGATGCGCAATGGCTGAAGCAAGGGATCGACCGCGGCGAAATCGGGGACATCTACTACGTGAAAACCGGCTGGATTCGTCGCCGTGGCGTGCCCGGACTCGGCGGCTGGTTTACGAATCGTGCACAGTCGGGCGGCGGCCCGCTGATCGACATCGCCATCCACCGCCTCGACCTCGCCCTTTGGTTAATGGGATATCCCGAAGTCGTTTCGGTAACCGGGCAGACTTTCTCCGAAATTGCGCCGCAAATTGCCTCCCGGGAGCGGGCCCATTTTGACGTGGAGGATTTGGCCAGCGCCTTCATCCGGCTCAAGAACGACGCGGTCATCGTGCTTGAAGCAAGCTGGGCGCTCAACACCCCGGAATGGGAATTTTGGTACACCGACCTGTACGGCACGCGTGGCGGTGGTGAGCTGCGCCGCAACAACGAAGGCCATACGTGGGCACGCATTGTGCGTGAAGAATGGGGCCACTGGCACGAAACGTGGTGGGACGGATCGCACGTATCCAAAGAAACCGCACAAGCCCATTTCGTGCGCTGTATTCGCGACGATTTAGAGCCAATGGCTTCTTCGTATCACGGCGTCCAAGTCATGCGGATTCTGGACGCGATTTACGAATCAGCCGACACCGGCCGAGAAGTTATTCTTGATTGAATTGGCTGATGAGAAAAAGGAGCTCGTCGATTCCAGGTGGAACTCCTATTCCAACACAACCCTAAAGGGGGAAAGGGAGTTCTGCACATGACATTGGAATTGCGACGATTGGGCAGTACCGGCCTCGAAGTGACCGTCATCGGCTTTGGGGCACTTGAAATCGGACGCGATTGGGGTATCGGAAACGAGGACGAACGCAAGCGTCCGTCGGAAGAAGAAGCCATACGCGTGTTGCACGGCGTTTTAGACGAAGGAATCAACCTCATCGATACGGCACGGGCTTACCACCGCAGCGAAGAACGAATTGGCAAAGCGTTGGCCGGACGCCGCCGGGAGTTTATCCTTGCTTCCAAATGCGGCGAACATTCGCAAGAACCCGACACATATTACGACTTCACCTACGAAGCCGTACGAGACTCCATCGACCTGAGTCTTCGCTTGCTGCAAACCAACTATATCGACATCATGCAAATTCATTTCGGTCCCGACCCGGCGCGGGTGCTGGCTACCGGCGAAACGCTCCGTGCAATGCGGGAAGCCCAAGACGCCGGCAAAATTGGTTTTTTGGGAGCTTCTCCGCCGCTGGAAATCATCGATGCCTGCATCGAAAGCGGTCATTTCGACGTCATCCAAGTTGACTACAACTTGCTCGACCGCTCCGCTGAACCGCTGATCGAAAAAGCGGCTGAGCGCGGGATCGGTGTTTTGGTGAGGAGTCCGTTCGCCCGCGGTGCGTTAACACCTAAAATTCTGCAATCGAACGATCCAGATCTTCGCGCCGCGGTGGAACCCTTGCTGAATCTCGTCGGCGGGGATGCGACACGCCTGCCGGCCCTTGCGTTGGCGTTTTTGCATAGCAATCCGGCGGTGAGTTCCATTCTTGTAGGCTCAAAACGCCTGGAACACATCCGCGCGAACATTCAAGCGTTGCATTCCGGCGTGGATCCCGGATTGCTTGACGAAGCCGTCCGAGTGACAGAAGCGAGCGCGTCAAGTGCTTAGCGGCTGAAACATAGGCGGCAAGATGGTTGCCGTGCGGGATCGTCGGCACCGGTTTCGCTGTGCGTTCCCATGCCGCGATCCCTGCTCACACGTTCAACAAGGCACTCCGGGCTTTGTCGATGGCTTCAATCCACGCGGGCATGGCATCGACCGGAAGATAAATTTCATAGATCTCGACGCCGACGAGCGCTTCGGCGGCAGCCTCATCCACCGGTTCAAAAGTGCGAAATTCGAACCAGCCGTGAACCGTTCCCGCAGCATCGGTCCACGTAAAAGCGGACCACTGTTGGCCCCGGTCTTGCCGCTGACCGCCTTGAGGCGTGCCAGCCAGATACCGCAAGCCTTCGACCAGGCGAAACGCATCTTCGGGCGTCAAAAGAATGCGTACCCCTGCTTCATAATGGGTAATTTCGATACGCTGCTCGTCGAAGTTCGGCAGCACCCGGTACGCTTCACGAAACGTTACCGGCCGCCCCGATTCGGCTGTGAAGCTGGTCGTCACGTATACCCAGCCGGCTGCAAAATGGCTCCAATCCGTGTCGGCGGCCGCTGGTACGGCAATCAGCGCCAGCACGGCAGCGATGATGCCGATACGACGGTTCCAGGCCCGCATGGAACCCCCCCTTGCAAAAAGCTCATCCGACGCCACCGCAAACGACTACCGCAGCGCGTCGAGGGCGTTTTCAATGGCCGCCGCGAGTTCCGGCATCTGGTCCGTCGGTATCAACATGTGATGCACCGGGTTTTCCTGCACACCCGTCAATTCAATTTGGCCGAGGATGATGCCGTGATCATTCGTGAAGGTGAACCCTTTCCAATTGCGGCCATTCATTTGCCGTTGTTCACCCGCTTCGGTTTCACTGAAAAATACCAGGGCTTCCTTGAGCAAAAACGCATCTTCCGCGGTCAGAAGATACTCTGTACCTTCTTCGTAGTAGATGATCCGCACGCCGCGTTGTTCAAGATCCGGCAGCACACGGTAAGCGTCGCGGAACTCAACCATTCCGCTGGACGTCTGCTGCGCCAGTGTCACAAAAACCCAACCCACTTCAAAACTGTCCCAATCGGTTTCCGCATGAACGGCACCGAACGAGGCAGCCAGTACAAGCGCAATGACCCAAACTGCCGTTAAACGGCGTTTCACCGCAATCTCCTCCCCGTGCAAGCGAGTTGCATGGTCGCGCAGGAACACAGCCTTGCTTGTGAACCTGCATGCCCCGATGCGTATTGCTTGCTTTTTCGCCAAGCCGGATAGGATTCCCTGCGACGGAAGGATTGGAATGCAAGCGTTGAGAACAAGGAACAATGCATGGAGGCGGTCTCGGGAGAATTACATAAAGTAGAAAACCCGGACGGCCTAGGACACCGTTTATTGAGGAGGCTACACGTTGGCGGCCCAAGCGGTATATCATCAGGCGTTGCAGCAGGAAGTCATCGAAGAACGCCTCGACAACGGATTGACCATCGTCATTTTCCCGAAACCAGGCTTTCAACAAAAATACGCGGTTTTCGCCACGCATTACGGCGGAATGGACAGTGTTTTCATTCCACCGGGCCAGAGCGAACCGCTTCACGTCCCCGACGGAATCGCACACTTTCTCGAACACAAACTGTTCGACCAGCCGGACGAAACGAACGTCCTGCAGGAATTCACCCGGCTGGGAGCATCGCCGAACGCCTTTACGAGTCAGTACATGACGGCTTATCATTTTACGATCGTTGACTGCTTTGAAGAAGGGCTCGATTTGCTCCTCGACTACGTCCAGACGCCGTATTTCACCGCCGAAAGCGTTGAAAAAGAGCAAGGCATCATCGGGCAGGAAATCCAAATGGGGCTCGATGATCCGAATCGCATGGTCACATACAATTTGCTCGAATCGCTGTATAAAGAGCATCCGGCTCGCATACGGGTCATCGGTTCCATCGAGTCGATCCGGCAAATTACGCCCGAAATTCTTTATCAATGCCACGACACGTTTTACCACCCGAGCAACATGATGCTCGCCGTGGCGGGCGACGTCGACCCGAACGCCGTCATCGAACAAGTCAAGCGCGATATGGCCAAACGGAACTATGAGCCGCGGCCTCCGATCCAGCGCATCATTCCGGATGAGCCGGCAGGTGTCATTCAATCCGAAGTGCGCCATGTGCTGCGCGTTTCGCGCCCAAGCGTGCTGGTCGGCTATAAGGCGAGTTTGGAACGTCCGGACGACCCCGATCGCCTGGCATACCAGCGGCGGCTCGTCGCCGTCGATATCGCCCTCGGCGCGCTGTTCAACCGACACACCGAGTTTTATTGGGATTTGTATCAGGACGGCACCATTACCGACAGCTTCCGTTTCGGCTACACGCCGTATCCCAAAACGGGGCACCTTGCGGTCGGCGGTGAAACGGAAAATCCCGAGCGGCTCATCGAAGCCATCACCGCCACCTTGTCCCGCGCTTGCTCGGACGGCATCTCCGTCGACGCCTTTGAAAAACAGCGCAAAAAAGAAATCGGCTACTTCTTGTCAGCCATCGACCATCCGGCGAGCATGGCCAACGAGTTTGTGCTGAATCGCTTTTTCGGCTTCGATTATTTTGCAGCGTGGGACATGTTAAACGAGGTTGCAGTCGAGGAAGCACAAGAAGCGCTGCAGCAAATTATCGCGTCCAACGACCGGGTCGTCTCCATCGTCGAACCCATGGAAGGTGGTGCATAACGTGGCTCAGCAGTTCGCTTTTCATTCCGTCGATCTGGCGCCGGGAATACGCGCCTTCATTCAGCCTACGGAGCAGTTCCGCCGCATCCACGTGGCAGCTTTTCTCCACCTTCCCCTGTCGGAAGAGACCGTAGCGGGCGCGGCGCTGCTTCCCCAAATTTTGCGCCGAGGCACCCGCAAGCATCCTGCGGCCATCGACCTGGAAAACACGTTGGCCGACCTTTACGGGGCGAGCTTGCATGCCGGCGTACACAAAATCGGCGACCGGCAGGTACAAACGTTCAGCTTGAGCTTGCCTGCTGACGCTTACGTGTCCGAGCCCGTATTCAACGCCGGGCTCGAGCTGCTGCGCGCGGTGATGTTCGAGCCGGCGGAGCAGGACGGCGGCTTTTTGCCCGACTATGTCGAGCAGGAAAAGCAGCTCCAAATTGGCCGCATCCGCTCACTCATCAACCAAAAGATCCAGTATGCGGTCACGCGCTGCGTCAGCGAAGCGTTTTCGCATGAACCATACGGCCTGTACATTCTCGGTACCGAAGAAGGCGTTGCCTCGCTCGACCGGGAAGGCCTGTGGGCCTTGCATCAAAAGCTGCTCGCCGAAAGCCCCATCGACGTTTATGTAGTCGGCGCGGTCGATCCCGATCAGGTGGCGTCGCAGCTCAAAGCGGCTTTGGCACTCGACCGCCCTGCGCCGCAGCCATTGCCGCCGACGCATGTGGAAATACGACAGGGCGATGCACGCGAAATCATCCAGGAAGAACCGATGGAGCAAGCGTGGCTCGTCCACTGCCTTCGTTCCAACATCAGCTACGGCGATCCGGCCCGCTGGGCTCTGATGATGTTCAATGGCCTGCTCGGCGGCACCACGCAGTCGAAGCTGTTTATGAATGTGCGTGAACGGGCTAGCTTGGCCTACGCCGCAGCTTCCCAATACGATTCGAACAAAGGCGTCATCCTCGCCTTTGCCGGCATCGCGCCCGATAACTACGAACAAGCTTCGCAGCTCATGCAGGAACAAGTGGAGGCCCTTCGCCGCGGCGACATTTCCGACGATGAATGGGAGGGTACGCTCCGCAGCCTGATCACTCGGCTGCGCTCCACCGCAGACAGCCCCGCTGGCCTCATCCTGCGGCATCTGCAAGGTGCGGTTGAAGGGGTGGAGCAAACCATCGAGGAAGCCATTGAGGGCCTAGAGTCGTTGAGCCGCGAACAAGTCGCTGAAGTCGGGCAGCAGCTTCAGCTGGACACCGTTTTCCTGCTGCGGGGCAAAGCGAAACAGCCCGCTCCCGTTGGTTGAAACGCTTCTCGTCGTTTACAAACCACGAAGGCCGTGGATGAGCTTCATCCACGGCCTTCGTCATGTTACACTAAGATGGCAATGGTACGAAGGAGGCACTTCCATGAGCAGCAAAAAGCCCATGAAATTGAGCGTCGTTGAAGCGAGCAACGAGCACGGCGAATGGTCGCTGGGGCATTTGGACGACAGCCCCGCCATCGGCGACCAGGACGGCTGCTGGTACATCGTCGGGGCCGACGTCGTCATTCCGCAGCCATCCAAAAAGCTCGTTTGGTTTTTGCATGGCCGAGAGTGGTCGTGCATTCATCAAATTCACTGGAATCCCGCATTGACTCCGCCGACGGACCTGTCCCAATACACCTCGAAAGAGCCCGATTACATCGCCCGCTGATGTACCCCGATCAATTGAAAACAATCGTCTTGTTGCCTTCAACGATGACGCGATCTTCAATGTGCAAGCGCACGGCGTTCGCCAACACCATCCGTTCGACATAGCGGCCTTTTTGCTTAAGGGTCTCCGGCTTGTCGCGGTGGCTCACCCGCACGACGTCTTGCTCGATGATCGGCCCTTGATCGAGTGCTTCCGTGGCGTAGTGTGCGGTGGCGCCAATGAGCTTCACGCCGCGCTCATAGGCCTGGTGGTATGGGCGAGCTCCTTTAAACGCCGGCAAAAACGAATGGTGAATGTTGATGATTTGATACGGATAGGCCTCCAAAACGAGCGGTGACAGCACTTGCATGTAACGAGCGAGGACAATGAAGTCGACTTTTCCGGCCATGAGCTCCAAAGCCTTCGCCTCGGCTTCCGTTTTCCTGCCCGGCAGCACGGGAATGTGGTAAAACGGAATCCGAAAATCTTCCACCCAGCTGCGCAAATCGGGGTGATTGCTGATCACCAGCGGAATCTTGACCGGCAATTCGCCCGACTGCCAGCGCCACAGCAACTCGAGCAGGCAGTGATCTTCACGGGAAACAAATATAGCCATGCGCTTTTGTTCCGAAGCGAGCTTCAGTCGCCAGGTCATGCCAAAACGTTCGGCAATCGGCTCAAACGAGGTGTTGAGTTCGTCCAGGCGTTCAGCCACGTCGGACAGTGCGAACTCAATGCGCATGAAATAGCGACCGCCGAAAGGATCCGTCGAATACTGGTCGGACTGCACGATATTCGCGCCATGTTCGTACAGCCAAGAAGAAACGGCAGCCACAATGCCCGGCTGATCCGCACATGAGATTAAAAGTCGAGCTAAATTGTTGTTCAACTGCACATCTCCTCAAGCCCACTTTTTCGGTCTAAATAACCCAAATGCCGTCCCGATTGCCTTCGAAAAGCGCCAAATACGCTTTCAGCTGATTGTGTTCACGCTCCACGCGGCGAATGACGGCGGCATACCGATACAGCGTGCTGCCTTCTTCGAGCGTCAACTCGGCTTTTTCGTTCGCTTTCGGAATGCGCGGTGCGCTCCGCAGCTGGATGCCGACGACGTTGCGATTCTTGCCGATGAGGACACCGCGAAAGATCGTGTCACCGATCGTGAAGCGAACCAGCGCTCTCCGTGTGAGCGCTGCATCGATGGCTGCAGCAACATCCGGTGATTCGCCAAAACTGAGATGTTGCGCTCTTTTGGGCGGGCGGTACCTGCTGCCGCAGAAGGCGCACGTTCCAGGCGTTACGGCCGGTACAAGGCACGTCGTGCAAAGCACGGCTTGAAAGTTCGGATCGATCGGCCACAAAATGATCCGGTCAGGCAGCCGGGAGCGTTCGTACATTTCCATGGCGTCGTGGCGATACTCCAAGTAGCGAAGCACCGCTTCCTTGCACGCCGTTTGCACGCCCGAAGCACCACCGGTGCCTTCGTAAACAACGATGCCACCGATTCCCGCAGCATTCCAGGCACGCAAAAACGCCCGCAGCGACATGCCGCGAGTTGCCGGGCCGATGGCGACCACCCTGGCAATTCGAACGACGTTGGACGTGACATCGTCGGAGACGCCATCGGGCGGCAACACGATAAAATACACTCTTGACGGATATGGAAAGCCGGCTTCCGGATATGCGGCAATGCGGGCGGCTGCAACATAATAGCTGCAGTCGCCGGGATCCGTATTCGGTGTGATCAGCTCGGTTCCGGGGATGACGGTGACGAGCTGCTTGAGAACACCGACGATTTCCGGCATGACTTCGCTGACTTTCTTTGCAAAGGCGGTAGACAACGAGATCAGAGAAGGTTGGCGCTCCGTTTTGCTGTTTGAGCGCAACAGTGCTTCGATGCTCTGATGGAATTCCACGACTTCGGCCCCTCGCGTCTCTGATTGATGCTCATGGTTTGTGCCTGGAAGTAGGCAGGAATTGCATGCATCGGTTGAATTTCAACCTCAGCGGGGAAAAATCCTTGCGCGGGCCGTTTTCGCCAGCGGTACGACGAGAGGATAGGCTCTAAAGCCTATCCTCGTTCGTCGGCGGTTGTCAAGCTCGCCGCATTCGCCTGCTGCCTGAGCTGCTTTTCGCGTCGCTCTTCACTGCTCATCCAGCGGAAAAAGATCCATGCGAGTGTAGTGACCAGCACCGCTGACGTCCCAATCATCATGACGATGCCGGCTAAAACTTGGTCTTGCTGCACGGTGATGTTCAAAATGCGCGGTGCGTAGGCGTAAAACGGGTAAAGCACGCTCGAGTGAAACGTCACGTAAGCGAAGACGGCTATTTGAGCGATCGAATTGACAAACACATAGAGCAAGCGCACCGGATCGGAAAGCACTTGCAGCTCCGGAGCACGGCCGAACACAGGCCACCAAGAGAGCACGGCGACAAACATCGTCATGGCGTGCTGCAAGCCATGGATACCATGGTACACCAAAGCCGCTTGGTACAGTCCCGGAAGGTGCCAAATGGAATAGACGAAGTTAAAGGACACGAGCGCCGTGACCGGATGCGTCAGCACACGGAGAATGCGGTATAAGATCGGCCGTTCAACCCAAGGCTTGGCAAACCATCCGGGCAGCCCAAGAACCAACAGCGGCGCCGCTCCAAAATACAAAATGACGTGCTGAAACATGTGGACTGAAAACAAATACTGTTCGGAGAGCGTGTGCAAAGGCGTACCTTCTGCAATGAAAATGAGAATCAACCCGCTGACAAAAGGGACGAGATAGCGTGCCTCGTGCCCCGTTTCACCCGGTGGTATATCCCCTCGCCGCTTGGCATGCTGCACTGCCCAAGCATAAGCACCGATGGCCAATCCGTACAAGATGATCGGCTCAAAGTGCCAACTCTTCCACCATACCATTGCCCCGCCATGCAGAGGCACTAAACCGTTTAGCAACACGGCGCGACCATCTCCTTTCAAAAGAGCCCCCCAATGGATGGGGGGCTCACCACTTAGGTACGCACCAACGGACTTCGAGCGCCAGACGTTGAATTCACGTTCGATATCCCTAAGTGTATTGCCAGATCACGATCCATGGCACGATAAGGAACATCGCGATCGCCATGACCGCACCGACAGCGAAGAACAAGCTGAGGACTCGGTGATCCGACTTCAAATGCATGTAGTACAAGACCACCAGCAGGAACTTCACTGCGGTAAGTCCGAGAATGATCGGTACCAGCATGGATTCCAGCGCTTCAACGTAGAAAGCACCGACCTCGGCCAACGTAATGACACCGAGCATGACGAAAATGGCCACGTACTGCTTGGTACGATCGACTGGCTGTGGTGCCGCTTTGCTTTGCTGCTGCATCTGATTCGCCACAGAGCCTCCCTCCCCTTTATCCAATCTCTGACATCAAGTAGACGACGCCGAACACTACAATCCAAACGATGTCAACAAAGTGCCAGTACAATCCGGCCAACTCGACGTTCGTCGCATTGACGGCTCGCTTGTTGCCCCGCAGCGACGAGATGAGCAGGCTCAAGAACCAGATGACACCAATGCTGACGTGGACGCCGTGAAAACCGGTCAACACGTAGAACGTGCTGCCGAACAAGTTCGTCTTGAGGAACAGGCCTGCTTCGATAAAGTGCTTGTACTCAAAGAATTGGAAGCCGAGGAAGCTCAGGCCCAGCAGAACCGTCGCCGCCAACCAGAGCCGCAATTTGCCGACGTTTCCCTGCCGGGCGGCCTGGTCGGCCAAAACGACCGTCAAGCTGCTCGTCAAAAGGACGAACGTAAACAGCGTCGTCAAGGGGATGTCGAACAGGTCCTGCGGCAGAGGACCGGTGACGCTCTGTCCGACATAGACGATATAAGTTCCGATCAAAGTCCCGAACAACAGACATTCGGATGCCAGGAACACCCACATGCCCAGCTTTTTGCTGTTAATGCCCGTATTGGTTTCCGGATGAACCGCGGCATCCATGGTCGGGCTGGCTGGTTGAGTTGCCTCTTGTTGTGGAAGCGGATACGTACTCATTGGCTAAGTCCTTTCGTCGGTTGAATGTAGTATCCGTCATCGCCTTCGTATGCGAAGCCGAAGATCGAGACGATGATGAACAGAATACCACCGACCATCACCCAGGGGCTGTAAATCAAGCCGTAGGCGGTAACTGTGCATGCAATCGCCAAGATAAGCGGCCAGATGGAAGGCGATGGCATATGAATGCCGTGTTTCTTCTCGTACTCATCCAATTCAGGATTCCAACCCTCCACGGGAGCGTTGGGATCGACACCTTCGTACTTCCGAGCCCAGAACTCGTCGCGAGCGTGGATCTTCGGAATTTCATCGAAGTTGTGCGGCGGAATGGGCGTCGGCAAAGACCACTCCAACGTCCGCGCATCCCAAGGATCGCTTCCGCACTTTTCGCCGTTGCGAATGCTGGCGAACAAGTTGTGGAGGAAGATCATGGTACCGATGGCCATGACAAAGGCGCCAACGGTCGAGAAGGCATTCCAGAATTCCAACCCAATTCCTTCAGCATAGGTAAACACCCGTCGCGGCATACCCATGAGACCGAGGAAGTGGAACGGGAAGAACGTCATGTTGAAACCGATCAAGAACGTCCAGAAGTGCCACTTTCCGAGCCTCTCGTTCATCAGGCGGCCGGTGAGCTTCGGGAACCAGTAGTAGAAGCCACCGAAGATCGCGTTCATAATACCGCCGAGAATGACGTAGTGGAAGTGCGCCACGACGAAATAGGTGTCATGGTGCTGCATATTCGCAGGTACGGCGGAGTGCATGACCCCGGTGATACCACCGATGACGAACATCGAAAGGAAGCCAAGCGCAAACAGCAATGGCGTTTTGAAGCGGATATTGCCGCCCCACAGCGTACCGAGCCAGTTGAATACCTTTACACCGGTCGGAATCGCGATGGCCATGGTGGTAAGAGCGAACGCCGAGGTAGCGACAGGCCCCATCCCGATGGTGAACATATGGTGGGTCCAGACGGAGAAGCCCAGGAAACCGATCGCCACCGTCGAGAACACCATGACGGAATACCCGAAAAGGGGCTTGCGCGAAAACGTCGGCAAAATCTCAGAAACGATACCCATGGCCGGCATAACCAGAATGTAAACTTCCGGGTGGCCGAAAATCCAGAAGATGTGCTGCCACAGCGTCACATCGGCACCGGCCGCCACTGAGAAGAAGACCGTCCCGAACAACCTGTCAAACATGATCAGGAACAAGGCAATGGTAATGACCGGGAACGAGAACAAAATCAAGAAAGCCGTGACGAACGTAGTCCAGACAAATACCGGCATGCGGATGAGGCTCATACCGGGGGCGCGCATGTTGAGGATCGTGACGATGAAGTTAAACGAAGAAATCAGCGTGCCGATCCCCAAGAGCTGCAGCCCGAGAACCCAGAAGTCCGTGTTCGTACCTGGGCTGTACTGAGTCGTGGTCAAGTTTGCATACCCGGTCCACGCAGCGTGTGGCGCGCCGTCGAGGAACCAGCTGGTGTTGATGAAAATGCCGCCCAAGACGAAAATCCAGAAGCTGAACGCGTTCAGACGCGGGAAAGCGACGTCCCGGGCACCGATCATCAACGGCAGCAAATAGTTCATGAAAGCCGCCGTCAACGGCATGGCCGCCAAGAACAGCATGGTCGTGCCATGCATGGTAAACAGCTGGTTAAACGTTTCCGGGTGCATCAAATCCAAGTTGGGCTTGAACAGCTGCAGGCGAATGAGCAACGCCTCGATGCCGCCCAACACGAAGAAGAACAGGGCCGCAAAGGCGTACATAATGCCAATACGCTTGTGGTCGACGGTTGTCAACCAACTCCACAAGCCCGTTTGTTTTTTCACCCGCGGGATTCTACCCACCGTTGTCGTTTGAGTAGCCATGGTCAACCCCTCTTTAAAACGGAATCTTGTACCGCTGCACCGTGGTGATCAAAGGCCTACTTTTGGCTGTGCAAGAATGCCACCAGTGCTTCGACCTCGTCATCCGAGAGCCTCAAGGTCGACATGAGCGTTCCCGGCTTGATCGCTTCGGGATTTCGCAACCAAGCGGCAAGGTTCTCGGGTGTATTGTCCAAAATACCGGCAGCAATGGTCAGACGGGATCCAATCTGTGTGAGATTCGGCCCCAGTGTGCCGCCGAACGGGAAGCCCGCTCCATCGATGGAGTGGCAGCCGAGGCAATATCTGCTGAAGAGCTCGCGGCCCTTGTTGACGAGTTCGGCATGACCGGCATACTCTTCTTCCTCCGCGGTCATCGGCTGGTAAGCCGCGGTAGCCAACGCCTCTCGGCCTTCGAGCCACGCCTCAAAGTCTTCCGGTTCGTGCGCGACTACACGGAAGCGCATCAACGCGTGGTTGAGACCGCAGAATTCAGCGCACTGCCCGAAGTAGATGCCGGGCTTGTCAGCCTGGAACCACATCTTGTTGACGGAGTTGGGCAACGGGTCAGGCCGGTACGGATTGACGTCCATTTTGCCCGCGAGATTCGGCACCCAGAAACTGTGAATGACGTCATTCGATATCAGCGTGACATCGATGACTTTGCCCACCGGAATGTGCAATTCATTCGCCGTGACGATGCCGTACTCAGGATACTGGAATTCCCACCACCACTGGTGCCCGATTACGGTGACTGAAAGCGTTTCCGCATCTTCGGGCGGCTTGGAAAGCGCGAAAATTCCTTGGACAGTCGGAACGGCGATGATGATAACGAGGATCACCGGGACAATCGTCCACGCGATTTCCAACGCCACGCTGCCCTCGGTTTGCTTCGGAACGCGCTTTTCATCGCCCCGGCGACTGCGATAGCGAACGATGACGTAGAACAAAAGCCCGATGACGGTAGTGAAAATTCCTACCCCGATCCAGAAAACGAGCCAAAACACATTGCTCTGCATCTCGGCTACGGGTCCTGCTGGCTGCAGCGTCGACGCCTGCGTCTGTGCCCCAACGGGCCCCGTAGCAAAGAGTACGATCATAAGCGCTATGAGCGCCCATGCCGCGGAAATGACGATACGATGATTAACGCTTTGAAAAATCCGGCTATCACCCAAGTCGGGTTCCCCCTGGTATAACCTAAAATTTTTGATACTACTTGGCAGACGATGTCCTTAGCAACATGCGTGCACACAGTTCTTAAATATCGATATTCCTATCGCGCGCGAAACTTGATGAAAGGCGATACCATACATCCTTTCCGCAGCAGCCCAAATGACCGCTGCAATGCTGCAATCAGGGTGCTCATTGCATCGTGCAAAGTCGCTAAGTCCATCGAAAGCCATTGAGGCCCATTGGGCGTCAACACTACATATTCGAGCGACAGGCCAAAAGTCCTGCTAGGGGCATTTGTCATCTCGCACAGTGTGCAATCGACTCCTGCTTGAGAAAACAAATGAGACAAATGACTTGTCCTTTCGCTTCGTCAAGCCATTGCATTTTTCCCTCTCTGTCATTTGTTAAAATGATGGGGACCATAATTTTGGGGAGGAGCGATGAACTTTTTGAAACTGAAAACCAAGTTGAAGCGCGCTTTGTCTTCGTCTCCTCCACTCCCTTTGCTGGTGCCAGGGGCTGCCGTTGCCGTTTCCACGCTGCTACCTTTAATCTATTTGATCCTTCGTGCCGCCAGCGCAGGCAGCGATATTTGGGCATTCCTCATGCGCGATCGCACGTTGGAAGTTTTGTGGAACACCGTATCGCTGACCGTCGCTGTTCCGGCAGGTGCCATGATCCTGGCGGTCCCTCTAGCGTGGCTCACCGTCCGGACGGATTTGCCATGGAAGCGCTTTTGGTCGGTCGTCACGGTTTTGCCTCTGGCCATTCCGAGTTTGGTCGGCGGGTTTACGTTTGTCAGCGCGTTTGGTTACGGCGGCGTCTTATATCCGATCATCCAGCCCGTTCTGCAGTGGTTCGGCCGCCACGATTTATACGGATTTCCGGGGGCTTGGCTTGTTCTGACGCTGCTTTCCTATCCGTACGTTCTTTTGCCTCTTCGCTCAGCCTTGCGGGGTCTCGATCCCGCTCAGGAAGAAGCCGCCCGCACTTTAAACCACAAGGGCTGGCGCTTGTTCTTGCGCGTCATCTTGCCGCAGCTGCGACCGGCAATCGCCGCCGGCTCGCTTTTGGTGGCCCTTTACACCTTGAGCGACTTTGCGGCGGTTTCTCTGCTGCAATTCGATTCATTCACCCGGGTCATTCACCTGCAATACCGGGCGTCGTTCAACCGAACGTACGCCGCCGTATTGGCTTTGGTGCTCGTCGCGCTGACCCTGCTCATTGTCTTGGCCGAAGCGTGGAGCCGGGGGCGCCGGGCGTATTACCGCGTCGGGTCGGGTTCGGCGCGTCGTCCCCCGACGATTCCGCTGGGCATCTGGCGTTGGCCTTCGTTCATTTTTGTGGCCGCCGTGGCACTGGCGTCCGTCGGATTGCCCGCCGGCATGTGCCTGTACTGGCTCATCAGAGGCATTCGACACGGCGAGACCGTGGTGATTCACTGGCAAGCTCTTTGGAACTCGGTTTCCGTTTCGTTGCTGGCTGCATGCGTGACGGTCGTCGCAGCGCTGCCCATCGCCATCATGGCCACTCGCTATCGGAACCGATTGACGAGCACGCTGGAACGCATTTCGTACGCGGGATATGCGCTGCCCGGCATCGTCGTCGCTCTTTCCCTCGTCTTTTTCGGCGCCAATTATGCGCCGTCGCTGTACCAGACGATTTATTTGCTTTTGTTCGCGTACATGGTGCTTTTTCTCCCCCAGGCTTTGGGTTCATTGCGCAGTTCACTGGTGCAAATCAGCCCGAATATCGAACGTGCGGCCCGCAGTCTCGGCCGCTCTCCGCTGCAGGTCCTTTGGTCCGTCACCTTGCCGCTCATTCGTCCAGGAATCATTACGGGAGCCATCATGGTCTTCTTGACGGCAATGAAAGAATTGCCGGCGACGCTTCTTCTCAGCCCCACCGGCTTTCGCACCTTGACTACGCACATTTGGGGCGCAACGACCGAAGCGTATTACGCCCGCGCCGCCTTGCCGTCGCTGATTCTCATGCTCGCCTCGTCGCTTTCGGTAGCTTTGCTGCTGTGGCAAGAACAAAAATAAGGCCGATGTGATCCATCGGCCTTCGTCGGTTTGCTATGACGATTGCACGTTGGCCAGCGCAGGGAAGAAGTCCCGCAACTGTGTGTACGCCCGTTGGTACAGCTGATGCAGCTCACGATACGTTCCCGTCAAGGCCGAATCGGGCTCAATGGTGTCGGCCGTCTTGACCATATTGCCGCACGCCGTTTGAGCATCCGCATACACCCCGGCGCCGACGGCCGCGAGAATGGCGGCACCAAACGCCGGCCCTTCGTCGACCGCCATCCGGATGACAGGCGCTTCGAAAACCGTCGCCATCAACTTGGACCAAAAGCCCGAGCGAGCTCCGCCGCCGGTGATTCGCAGCTCGGGAACGGGGATGTCCAAAGCGCGGATCAACGCCACCGAATCGGCCAAGCCCAGTGTAATGCCTTCCAGCACCGCACGAGCCATATGTTTGCGGCCATGGTGAACGCCCAGCCCGATGAACGCGCCGCGGGCGTGCGGATCCGCGTGCGGCGTGCGTTCGCCGGTCAAATACGGCAGGAAAAGAAGTCCGTCGGCTCCGGGGGAGACTTCAGCCGCTTCAGCGGTAATCGCATCGTAGCTCATCCCGCTCGCCAGCTGGTCCCGGAACCAGCGCAGCGCACCGCCTGCGCTCAGCATGACCCCCATCACGTGCCACCTGTCGGGCACGCAGTGGCAAAACGCATGAAGCTTGCCGGCGGGATGCACGACCGGCTGATTGCTCGCTGCGAACACGACACCCGAAGTGCCAACCGAGCACGACACGCGTCCTTCATCGACAAGTCCGAGCCCGATCGCCCCGGCCGCTTGATCGCCGCCGCCAGCAACCACCGGGATGCCTTCCGGCAATCCGGTGGCAAGCGCCGCCTCTCGATGTACCCGGCCGGTGATTTCCGTTCCCTCGAACAAATCGGGCAACAATCCCGGATCCAAATCGAGCGCTTCGAGAATTTCCGTCGCCCAACGGCGTTCCGCCACATGTACAAGCAAGGTGCCTGAAGCGTCCGCCAAATCGGTGGCCAGCGCACCTGTCAAGCGATACCGCACATAATCTTTCGGTAAAATGACTTTGGCAACGCGGGCAAAATTTTCGGGCTCATGATTGCGGAGCCAAAGAATTTTGGGCGCCGTAAAACCGGTCATTGCAGGATTGCCTGCGATTTGCAGCAGGCGTTCCAAGCCTACCCGTTCGGTAATTTCGCTGCATTCCGCTGCCGTGCGCTGATCGTTCCACAACAAGGCCGGCCGAATGACTTCGCCTTGGGCATCGAGGAATACCGAACCGTGCATTTGCCCCGTCAAGCCTACCGCCACAATGTGCTTCGCCCGTTCTCCCAATTGCTCGGTCACGTGCCGCAGCGCCGTCGCGGCGCCCGACCACCAATCTTCGGGACGCTGTTCCGTCCAGCCCGGCCGCGGCAACAGCAGTTCGTGCTCAACCACCGCCTGAGCTGCCACATCTCCCGTCGCGTTGACGGCCAAAACCCGAACACCGCCCGTTCCCACGTCAATGCCAATCACCAGCGGTTCCTTTACATGCATCCAAATCGCCTCCTACGTCAGTTCCAGCCTCCGTACCTTTGCCATCCCGTGATCACACCACGGGTGGCGATCACACAATCCTGCATTTTGCGAACAAAAGAAGGAAAACGCCACTGGGACTATAATTCTTTCTGCAGGGACTTGGTTTTTACCTACCACTTCTTCAAGGAGGAGTCTCTGTTGAGCGAATTTTTCCCTAACGTATCCACCATTAAATATGAAGGAAGCGATTCGAAAAATCCTCTGGCGTTTAAGTATTACGATCCTGACCAAAAAGTCGGCGACAAAACCATGAAGGAACATTTGCGCTTTGCCGTCGCCTACTGGCACACCTTCACCGGCACCGGCTCCGATCCGTTTGGTGCTCCAACCATGCAGCGGCCTTGGGATAACGCCACATCGCCAATGGAGCTTGCCAAACTGCGTGTCGAAGCCGCATTCGAATTCATGCAAAAGCTCGGTGTGGAGTACTTCTGCTTCCACGACCGCGACATCGCTCCCGAAGGCGAGACGCTCGCCGAGACGAACAAAAACCTTGACATCATCGTCGATCTGATCCGCCAACACATGGAACGAACCGGCATTAAGCTGCTGTGGGGAACCGCCCAGCTGTTTATGCATCCGCGCTATGTTCACGGTGCGGCCACCTCGCCCAACGCTGACGTGTTCGCCTACGCAGCCGCACAGGTCAAGAAAGCCATGGAGATCACCAAAGAGCTGGGCGGCGAAAACTACGTCTTCTGGGGCGGACGCGAAGGGTACGAAACACTTCTCAACACCGACCTCAAGCTGGAGCAGGACAATTTAGCCCGCTTCCTTGACATGGCGGTCGACTACGCCGAAAAAATCGGCTTCAAAGGCCAGCTTCTCATCGAACCGAAGCCCAAGGAACCGACCACGCATCAATACGATTCCACCGCCTCGGCAGTCATCGGCTTCCTGCACAAGTACAAGCTCGCCGATCACTTTAAGCTCAACATTGAAGCCAACCACGCCACACTTGCCGGCTTGACGTTCCATCACGAACTGCGCGTGGCCCGCATCAACGGCATGCTCGGCAGCATCGACGCCAACCGTGGCGAAGAGCTGCTCGGCTGGGATACGGACAACTTCCCCACCGATGTGTACGCAACCACGTTGGCCATGTATGAAGTCTTGAAGAACGGCGGCCTCCAGCCAGGTGGGCTGAACTTCGATGCGAAGGTGCGCCGCGCTTCGTTCGAGCCGGAAGATCTCTTCGAAGCCCATATCGCGGGCATGGACGCCTTCGCCCGCGGCTTGAAGGCTGCTCACGCTCTGCTCGAAGGCGGCGAACTCGAAGAGTTCATTGCCGAACGCTATCGGAGCTACAGCGAGGGAATCGGCCTGAAGATCGTCAACGGCGAAGTTGGCTTTGAAGAACTGGAAGCGTACGCGCTGGAAAACACGATCGTCAACAAGTCGGGCAAGCAGGAGCGACTCGAGTCCATTCTCAACCAATACATTCTCGACTGGAGCCGATAAACGTACCTTTCATGCCAAAATTCGCCTGGCTGGGGCCGCATGGCTCCCAGCCAGGCGAATTTCCGCCACAGCTGCGCCGTGGCTCAAGTGCGGTTCCGGCGCAAGACAGCCAACGGGTAAAACCGATCCCGCCAAACGATGCCGCCCCGCCGATACGTCAACCAAATCGCTCGCAGGAAAATCCACATGTAAAGCACAGCTGCCAAAGGCAGCGTGACGGCCGACAACCAAGGACGCCCGGTGACATTTTTGCCGTTGCCCGCGGCGACGCTGAACATGAACAAAACGGCTCCGGCGAAAAGGAGGCGGGACACTGGCCCGGGTGCGAAGATCAAGCCGACAAACGGCAGGACAAAGGCAAAGTTGTAAAGCACACCGGCGACGAGCACCGGCAACAGCCGGTAATCAAAGGGCGCAAAACTGTTTTTCTCGAGTCCGCGTGCCATTTCACCGACGCTGCGGTACCATTCCACTTGGATCATGTGATCCCCTAAAGCGAACCATTGCCGGCGGCCTGCTTGCTTGACAATTTTGCCGAGCATAACGTCGTCGTCGGGACGCAGCGCAATGCGGCTGTGCCCGCCGATCGCCTTGTACGCTTCGGTTCTCACCAAGTTGAACGCCCCGATCCCGACGTGCGCCTTGCTCCGTGGATTGATCGCCCGATTCGGTTGGAAAAAGAGCACAAAGACGAGCGAAAAAAACGCGACCAAAGACTGCAGCAACCAAGAACCACCGAGTAAGGTCGGGCTGCACGTGAGATGATCAACACCGCTTGTTTCCGCCAAATAAACGGCTCGGCGCAGCGTGGCGGGATGCAGACAGACGTCCGCATCCGTAAACAAAATCCAGTCGGTCGCAGCGTCGCCGGCTCCGACGTGCAGTGCGTGGTTCTTGCCGAGCCAGCCGTCGGGCAGCCGGTCGATGTGCTTGACGTGCAGGCGCGGTTCGGCGGCAGCCAACCGTTCCAAAATGTCTCCGGTTCCATCGCTCGAACGGTCATTCACCATGACCACTTCAAAATGGGGGTAGTCTTGCTTGAGCAGCGTAGTGACGGCAGCTTCGACGCCATCTGCCTCATCGCGCGCCGCGGCGACAATACGCACCGAAGGCCACACGCCGTTGGGCCCTGGCCCGATTTCACTGTCAGGTACTTCCGCGAGCCGTGGGATCGAAGAAACCGATCGCATCAAATAAACAAAGATCAACAGCCAAAAGAGCACAACGAATAGAGCGAGGCCTTCCCATACCAAGCTTGAGCTTCCCTTTCCCGTTTATTGCGAAAGAAGCTGCTCAATCCGCTCGCGGTTCGCGGCAAACCCTCGAAACACTTCGCCGTCGATCACCAACGTGGCGAGCTGACGGCTTTGCAGCTCGATCACCAGGCGCTCGAGCGCAGCCTCATCAGCCGATACGTCGTACTCGGTAAACGCGATACCCCGCTGTGCAAGAAACGCCTTGGCTTCAGCACAATCGCCGCAGCCCGGACGGGTAAAAATTTCAACTTGAGGCTGTCTCACCGAACGTCTCCCCCTTGTGCTGCATGAAATCCACCACGGCCTCCCTCATGCCGCCGTCCACTCCCCCGGCATCCAAGGTCAGGTGGCGTGTGACGGTATGGTTGGTACCCGGCAGCGTCACCGTCAACTCGTGGACGCCGAAAAAAGCGAGAACCTCGACACAGCCGTCGTCTCCCGTACGATGTTTCGCCCGTGTCCACCAGCGATCGTACACAAGCTCGCGGAAAGCCTTTCCGGCGGCCAGCGGCTGCAACGTTTCGTCAAAAAGAGCGACTCCGCCGGCGTCCAAAGTGGATGATGCCACAAAATGGCGCAACGACACGCCCTCCACGGCCGGGTGACCGAAGGCGAGCGTCAACACGTCCGTGAGGAACCGAGCCGCCGCTTCGGGATCCACACCATCTTCTGCAATGGTGAGATCGGTGATTTTCACGGGCAGGCCAAACCGATAGAGCCGATCGAGCACGTGCCAGATCGTCCGCCGATCCATATGGAGATCGGCCGCCGAAAAATGAGCGCGGCAGCCGATGCCGTGGATGGGCACACCGGATGCAGCCAAAATTTCCAGCAGCCGTTCGTAATGCGTGACATCTTTGCCGTTGAGTATGTCGGGTTCGCTCGTGTACAAGCTCGCATCGGGATCCGCTTCGCTTGCCCAGGCAAACAGTTGGTTCACGATCCCGGGGCCTAATGGGCGCTTGAAAGCATCGGCGTGAATCATGCCCGTGTTGACTTCATACTCGTGAATGCGCCCGCGGTAACGATTGCATATGTTCTGCACGCGCTCTTTGAGCGTCCGCTCGAGTTCGTCGGGCGGCAACGCTTGTACCCACGCCGGCAGCGCATTTTCTTGCAGCAGGTTTTCGCCCCGGAGCTCCATCCTTTGGCGATCACACCAGTCGACAAGCCGGTCTAGGGCTGCAAAGTCGGCCACATCCGGCGCAGGAGACGTCACCTGCCAAGATAACGCGCTGGCGCACGAGGCACTGTTGAACATGCCTTTGACCATCCCCTGATACAGCAGCGTGGCCGACACATCGTCTCCGGCGTTCGGCGCAGCTTGTTCCGCCTCAAACATGCTCGGATCGAGCCCGGTGCCGAACGAGAAGAAGTGCCGTTTTTGCCTTACGGTGACAGGCACGCCCCGAGCCGGTTCACCACTCGGTCCGATGACCCGAACTCGCAGGCGGCCCATACGATACTGACGGATTCCTTCCTCCGCCCATTCGCGCCACACGTGGAGCGCTCCGTCGCTCACAACATCCATCCTTTCACGTATAGAAGCGATAGCGGCGCCGCCGGCGGCGCAAGCGGTACCAACGCACAAAAATTCCCAGCACGATGTAAGCGATCAGAATTCCGAAGGCCCAAGCGACGACTTTCAACGCCAACTGCCATATCGACTGGGAAGACGCCATGCCGGCCGCGGCCAGCGTCGCCTCGGAGGCTGCTTCTACCGTCGCCGCTGCAAGCAGCGGAATTTCGCGATAAAACTCACCGTCCACGTAGTAGCGAACGGCTCCAATGACATCGCCTGCCTGAATGGGCGCCTCGGGCGGCTCATCGACGGCAATCGCCTGCTCAATCCGTCCTCCCTCGAGGGGATTGCGGATGAGCCCACCGGTTACGGCAGGCACCTCGGCAGCCTCGCCGTTGGCAACCGGCAGATACGTCACCAACTGGTTGCGTTCGACCAAATTGCCTAATGCCAGCCGCTGCAGACCGTATTCCATCAAGCTGACCATTTCACGTGCGACCACTTCTGCCGAGCTTCCACCGAAAATGACGCCAATCAGCCGATTGCCGTCACGCGTCATGGAACCGACGAGCGTTGCCCGGCTGGCGCTTGTCCAACCGGTTTTGACACCGTCCGCCCCTTCGATGAGCGCCAAAAAGCGATTATGGGACGTTGAAACGCCGTTGAGCCACGGGAACGAATAAGATCGCGTTCGGGCGAGTTCCGCGAACAGGGGATGGCGCTGGTAGGCGTAAGCCGTGATGAGGGCCATGTCCAACACCGTGGTCGTATGATTGGGGTCGGGCAAACCGTGCGGGTTCGTAAAATTGCTTTGGGTGGCGCCGGCTTCGCGAGCGACTTCATTCATCAGCTGGGCAAATGCCTCGACGCTGCCGGCAACATGTTCAGCCACCGCTACGGCGGCATCGTTGCCGCTCATCATCATCACTGCGACAAGCAGCGTGCGCAACGGGACTTTCTGCCCCGGCAGAAGGAAGGCGCTAGAACCTTCGGTTGAAGCGGCATACGAACTGACGGTCACGATGTCATCGAGTGATCCTTCATATCGTTCCAGCACCGTGAGAACGGTGAGGATTTTCGTTGTACTCGCGGGATACGCAATTTCCGTCGCGGCCTTTTCATATAAAATTTCTCCGGTTTCGTAATCAAGAAGCACCGCACGGGGACTGCTTAGCGCAGGAGCTCCCTGGACGGCATCGCCACCCCAGACGCCTGCAGCCGCGACGATGCATAGCATTGCAATGAACAAGACGTAAGAACTTCGGCGCAACCGATTGCCACCTCGCTAGAACGTCGACAAACGCGGCTCGCTCGACTTGACGCGAGCGGCCATATTGAAATGGAGTTGGCTGCAGCTGCGTTGGCCGGGCGGCTTGTACACATGCCGCCTCAAACCGTCCCGGCCAGCCCAGCTGCCGTTTGGCATATTTTTCGCTGTTTGCCGCCAGAAAAAACTTAAACCAACATGCAGGCCTCGAGCGACTGCCGCGCCCGAGGCCAACATACATTATAACTGGCTTTGCAGAGCAGGGAAGATCATCTTAGCCGGACACCGCGTAGGATATCACACTCGGTTACTTGTGCAATAGGCTTCCCTTTACCGTCGGGAGGCAGTTGAACTGTCATCAACGTTACGCCGCCGAGCACCGTGCTGACGTCGGAAATACGATGCAATCCGCCGAGAACCCACTCAGCAACGAGGCAACGAATCGGACTTCCATGCGTAACAATAAGAACGTTACCATCGGGGTGCTGCCGGCATATGTCTTCGGCCGCCGCGGTGACTCGCTGAGCGAGTTCCATCAAGCTTTCGCCTCCGGGAGGCGATACGTGTATGGGATCGTTGGCCCAAGCCTGAAAACGCTCGCCGTCGGACACGGCAACTTCTTCAAAACGCCGACCTTCCCATTCACCATAAGACAAATCACGCCAGCGAGCATCGGGCAGAATGAGCATTTTTCCGTTCACAATACGCTTGGCAGTGTCCCAGGCCCGGGCGAGGTCGCTCGTGTACACCGCGTCGATGGCCAGCTCATCAAAGGCTTCGGCCAAACGGTATGCCTGCGCTTCTCCTTCGTCGTTTAAGACAGGGTTTGCCTGGCCGGGATAACGGCCTTCGGCATGCCAGGCGGTTTCACCATGCCGTACGAGGTAAAGGTGTGTCACAGGCACCATCTCCTTCCGGCACCACCAAATGCCTCAGAAGTACCACGAGTCAAATCGGGTGTTTTCGTTGTATTCGCTACTCGACCCTGCCTGCACCTTCTCCAAATAACAAAAAACCGCAGGAAATGACGCTCGACTTTCGGAATTATATGCCATCAAAGGAGGAGAGGCGCTTGTCCGAAAATGTCCTCGAGGTGTCAGAACTCCAGGTACATTCGACGATAAGCTCGTATCCCTCAGCAGCCGGGAAGGTTGGCCTCGCTCTGTCGGGTGGCGGTTTTCGCGCCTCCTTTTTTCATATCGGCGTGCTGGCCAACTTGGCCGATCACGGCATCTTGCGCCACGTTGAAGTCATTTCGGCCGTTTCGGGCGGTTCCATCATCGCGACCTTATACTATTTGCACCTCAAACGGCTCCTAGAGAGTGTACCCGATTCGCAGATCACCGACGAGCATTATCGCACCATTGTGGCGGAGATGGAACAGCAGTTTCTAGCAGCGGTGGAGCGCAATTTCCGCCTCTCGACGTTCGTCAGCGTTCGGGCGAACTGGAAAATGCGCCGTCCGGATTATTCCCGCACCGACCGCATCGGCGAGCTGTATGACGCTTGGCTGTTTCGTCCCGCACTCGCCGGACCCGACGGCGAAATCCCCGCCGAGCCGATTGCGATGCGTGACTTGAAAATATTTCCTGCCGGTGCCGACAAAACGTTCCATCCCCGTCGACATAACCGCAGCCGCTCCGCCAAAGTGCCGATCCTCCTGATCAACACCACCAATCTCAACACAGGGCGCAACTGGCGGTTCGAAGCTGTCCGCATGGGCGAAGCGCCCCCCCGGGGTCTCGATTTGTTCGACGTCGACAAAGTGACTCGGCTGGAGCGGCCCGCTTCATACGACGAATTGCCCGACCACCTCGCCAAGATACCGCTGGGAAAAGCGGTTGCCGCTTCGACCGCGGTCCCGGGTCTCCTCCATCCGGTACCGATCAGCGGACTCTATCCCGGACGACGCCTGCAGCTGGTTGACGGCGGCGTTCACGACAATCAAGGGCTGCAAGGGCTGTTGGACGAAGGGTGCAATACCATCATCGTCAGCGACGCTTCCGGGCAACTGGAAGAAGACAAGCAGCCGAGCCAGTCAGCGGGAGCCGTATTGCTCCGCGTCAACGGCATTTTGATGAGCCGCATACGCGAAGAGCAGCTTGTTGCACGCAGACGCCACCCGTTGGAACCCGGGCAGCCAAACGACTCCAACCGCTTCGCGAGCTCATCCCGGCGCATCGCCCTCATCCATATGAAAAAAGGGCTGACGCCCGACTGCGTTCCATACCGCAAAAAACAGCAGCACAGCCCACCCGAAGATGAAACACGGCGAAAAACCGCACCGCGGCGTCCGGACACCGAACGCCACCGCCGGCCCCCGTTCGCCGCGGAAGTGCAGGAAGCGCTCGCCCGTGTCCGCACCGACTTGGATTCCTTCACTGAAATCGAGGCTTTTTCCCTCATGTCCGACGGATACCTCGTCAGCGAAGAGGTCACGTCGCAAGTTCCGGCCATCGCCAATCTCCGCCGCCCCGGCAAACCGCACCGGGCGGAATGGCGTTTTTTGGCCATTGAGCCGTGGATGCGCCAACCAACGCCTGAATACATGAAGCACCTAAATACGGCCAGCGAATCGCTGTTTAAAGTTTTCCGCCTGGCGCCCGGGCTCGCTTGGCTGCTGCTTGGCTGCATGCTTTTTATGCTCGGAATCACGCTGCACTCGACGGGTGGATGGCAATGGCTGTTTGAAACGCATCCATTGCAATTGGAGCTGTCGTGGGGCTGGTTGTTCCTGACGGCGGGAGCAATTGGAGCCGGCTTGTTTGGCTTGAGCCGGCTCCACACGGTGCTTGTCGCATCGCTGCACTCGCTTTACCGGCCGCTCAGCAGGATGGGAAGGCTGCTTTTTGAAGCCGTCCTTCCCATCCTCGGCGCCGTATTGATCAAATTCTACCTGCTCACTTTCGACCGACTGTTTCTTTCGCTGGGGCGTTTGGAGCGACTGCGTCCGCCCCCCGCGGTGGATAAGCGGCATACCGCCGGCTTGACCGCCGTCGGCAGACCGGCTGGAATTAATAGATCCCCATCGTAATGTAGGTATCGGCGATCCGCTCGATGGCCAGCACGAACGCAGCCGTCCGCAAGTCGGGCACGTTGTTGCGGCTACGCCAAATCTCCCGAATCGCTTGATACGCTTTGCGCATCGTGTCGTCGAGGCCGGAGCGCACCAAGTCGATTTCGTCCGCGCCGCGCACGAGCAAAGACTTGATGTGTTCGGGGACCTTCTGGCCCATCGTCGTTTCAATGGCGTCGACGATGTGCTGGCCCATCATCTCGTCGAAGCGTCGTTCAAGCCGACCAAAACGAATGTGGGACAAGTTCTGGATCCACTCGAAATACGAGACGGTCAGGCCGCCGGCGTTGAGATAAATATCGGGGATCATCACCTTGCCGCGTTCGCGCAAAATTTGGTCGGCCTCAAACGTAACCGGACCGTTCGCGGCTTCCGCGATCAAACGGGCTTGAATCTCATGCGCATTGCCGGCGTGAATCTGTCCCTCCAGCGCTGCGGGGATGAGAATGTCGCAGTCGTGCGCCAGAACGGCCGCACCGTCCTCAACGTAAGTGCCGCCCTTGTAGCCGGTTACGCCTCGATGCTCACGCAAGTATTGCGCGACTTCTTCGACGTTCAAACCTGCTTCATTGATAATGGCACCGTCGTGCTCGATGATCGCGATGATGCGGACCCCATCTTCTTCGGACAGGAACTTGGCGGCGTGGTAGCCGACGTTGCCAAGCCCTTGAATGATCACGCGCTTGCCTTCCAGTCCGCCCTCAAGGCCTGCTTCTGCCACGTCTTCGGGATGACGGAAGAACTCACGCAGCCCGTACTGAACGCCGCGGCCCGTCGCTTCGACCCGGCCGGCGATGCCCCCGTGCTCCGGCGGCTTCCCCGTTACGCAGGCGATCGCATTGATGTCGTTCGGATACAGCTTCTGATACGTGTCGGCCATCCAGGCCATTTCCCGCGAACTCGTGCCGAAATCCGGCGCAGGCACGTTGAGGCTCGGGCTGATGTAGCCGCGCTGCGCCAATTCCCGCGTGAAGCGCCGGGTAATCAGTTCGAGCTCGTCGGCGTCGTACTTGCGCGGGTCGATTCGCAGCGCACCTTTGGATCCGCCATAGGGGATGTCAACGACCGCACTCTTGTACGACATCAATGCAGCGAGCGCTTCGACCTCGTCTTGGTTGACCCAAGGAGCATAGCGAATGCCGCCCTTGGTGGGCAGTCGATGTTCACTATGTACAACTCGCCAGCCCGTGAATACTTCAACCCGTCCGCGCAGTTTAACTGGGAACGTCACTTGAAATACGGAGCGGCACGCTTTAATTTGCTCCGCCAAGCCTGGGGGCATGTCCACCAATGCCGCTGCCTGCTCGAACATCCGGTCTACGTTTTCCCGGAAGGAAACTCTTGCTGCCCCGTTGCTCTTTTGCTTTACGTTGGAAACTTGTTGTCCCATCGCGTTACCTCCTCGAAAATTAAGGTCGAAGAATCCCGCGGGCCACGGCATCCTCAATCATCGCTCGGGCAAATGCCCACAAAGTAGGTGCGCCGGTTTCCATATGTCGGTTGCGTGCCAAAACGGCCTCTTGCGACACGCCGTGCTCCTGCCATGTTGCTCCGTCGGTCAAATAGTTGTGGATGAGCGGCTGCAGACGATCCAAGGCCGCAGCGAACCGGGCTTCGGGAGTTTCTTTGGCTTCGAATTCTTCCCAAAGCGCCATCATTTCGGCCGCTTGATCTTCAGGCAGCAAAGAGAAAATGCGTTGCGCAGCCGCCTTTTCTCGTTCTGCCTTGTCCTTCTGCGCGGCTTCGTCGTACGTAAAGGTATCGCCTGCATCAATCTCTACGATATCGTGGATGAGCAGCATTTTAATGGTACGAAGAAGATCGATTTCCTCCGCAGCGTGCTCGGCCAAGACCAAAGCCATCACGGCGATGTGCCACGAGTGTTCGGCGTCGTTTTCGCGCCGGGATTTGTCCGTCAGCAGCGTACGACGCAGCACCTGCTTGGCCCGATCAATCTCAACAATGAATTCTATCTGTTGCGCCAGCCGCTGATCAAGCGGAAATTCCATTTGATTCACGGATTCTCCCTGCCGTTGACCTAAAATTTAAGTAATGGAATACGGCAAAGCCATGACCTTACCTTCCCATAACCATACCCCGACGACCATTCTCATGCAAATTTTCACGAGACAAGAACAAGCGTTCTCGCGATTCGCATAAAAAAAATGCCCGCCTAAAGAATCAACGGGCCGCAGATTTCAAATAAGGCAGCCAGCGTGAAAATTCTTCGAGCGACTGCTGCCCTAAAAACGGACGATGATCGATGGCGAGCTCGCCTATAGCCGCCGTAATCCGCTCATCCGAGCTCCCTCGATAGTCCTTGGGCGGAAAAACAAACAAGGTTTCGCCTTTTTCCGCGTCCGGGAACACCCAACACGGGTAGTATCCGTCGATATCCGCATGAGCGCCCCAGCCGTGTGACCCCGGATCGTCTTCCGTTGGGTTCGCCACGGCCCAACCATCTTCGGTCAGTTGAGCGGCAAGTATTTCTTCATCGACCAGAAACGGCAAGCGAATGCGTACTTCGCCGCCTTCCACCGTAAACGGATACGTCTCGTAATCGCCGACGATCGCACCGGCCGTATCGCTGCCTGTCAGACGCCAGTTTTGCACGATCGCAACACCTCCGCCTAATGAAACGGTAGCCCATTATCAGACGAATATTGCTTGCAAAAAAATGCCAGCCCAAGGGCACAATTCTCCGTGAGAAACATAGCTTAACACAGACGATGAGCCGTTAGGACTAGGAGGATTTGACATGGGTGGACGCGCCAGATATCTTTATGCGGGCGGCAACACGGCGTTGGGCTTTTATTCGCACTACGATCACGTTACGGTCGGGCACGCCGCACGCCTGTGGATCATCAAGGGAGGACCAGGCGTCGGCAAATCGACCTTTGTCCGTGCGATCGGCGAAGAACTGCGCGCAAAAGGTTTCGACGTCGAGTATTTCTGCTGTTCGAGCGACAACGATTCGTTCGACGGAGTACGCATCCCCGCGCTCGACATCGCACTGGTCGACGGCACCGCGCCGCACATCATCGAGCCAAAGTTTCCGGGCGCCGTCGACGAACTTCTCGACCTCGGCGCTTACTGGGACGAAGCCGGCATCCGCAGCCACCGCGATGCCATCATCGCCAAAACGCCGGAAGTCTCACGCCATTTTGCCCGCGCCTACCGATTTCTGGCGGCCGCCAAGCACATATACGACGACATCAGCGCCACGAACACGGAAGCTTTGGATTTCGGTGCGGCCAATCAAACGGCGCACACCCTGATTGAGGCCATCTTCAGCGACCGTCCGGTCAGCCCGCAGCCGGGCATTGAACGGCATTTGTTCGCCAGCGCCATCACGCCGCGAGGCCCGGTCCATCATTTGGATAATCTCTTCGGACCGGTGAAACGCAAGTGGATCATCGAAGGCGAGCCGGGCACCGGCAAGTCGACGCTGCTCGCCAAAATCGCCCGAGCATCCGTCGAACGCGGCTTGTATACGGAAGTGTTTCATTGCGCATTCAACCCGGTCGCCATCGACCATGTGTTGATTCCGGAACTCGACGCCGCCGTGGTGACGTCGACGCCGCCACACACCTACTTTGCGGCCGACGCCCGGCGGATCGACATGAACACCTGCCGCGACGACACCAAAGTGCGCAGGCATGCCGGTATGCTTGCGGATCAAAGGGCTCTGTTTGACGATTTGCTCCAACGCGCCGTCTCTTGCCTCGCACAAGCCAAAGAAGAATATCAAGTGCTCGAAAGCTATTATGTGAAGCACATGGATTTTGAGCGCATTGCCGCCTTGCGCCAAAAAATTGTCGCACGCATTTGGCAACATGCGAAAGAGCAGGGCATCATGCAGCCGTCGTGAAGGGTTGCCAGGGTGCGACCAAGAATGAGGCTATGCAGATCAGTTCTTTTTGGAGGGATGCCTGTGAAGAAGAAGTTTCTGCATACGCGGATTCGCGTCAGCGATTTGGAGCGCTCAATCGACTGGTATTGCAACAACCTCGGCTTTCAAATTTTAAAGCGGATGGACAAGTCCCCTGCGGGCAACCAAATCGTCCACCTGGAACTGCCGGGCAACGATCACACCCTCGAGCTGTGCTGGTCGGAAGATTACGAGCTCAACGTGCAGGAAGATCTCATGCACATTGCGATCGGCGTGCCTGATCTCATCGCCTTCTGCGACGAACTCGAAAAGAAGGGCCTGGAAATTTGGCCGGAAGACTGGCGTGAGAAATTCTCATCTGGCGGACTCAAAATGGCGTTCTTGACCGATCCGGACAATTACGAAGTCGAGCTGCTTGAGGTCAAGGCAGACTAAACGACGAGCAGAGGTGTTCGCCTGATCAGCGGATCGCCACATACAGCGTGATGGCATCCAATCCACGGGCCGGATCGATGAAGCTGATGTGCACCGGGTACCGTCCGACGGGCGTGTCGGACGGTACCAGCAGGCGCAAATGCAATGGCGCCAACCCTAACTCGTCCGCATCCAGGTAAGGCCGTTCTGCGCCAGGTTCGAACACCGGCGCGGTTTCACCGCTCCGCAGCCGCACCGCTTGCGCACCGGCTTGCCACAGCCATTCCGGTGGAGCATCCACCTGAAGCCGCCACGCATGTCTCCCTTCCGCCGCGGCCTCCCACTGAAAAACCCCGAACAAAGGCACGTCCAACGCCTGAAATGAACCGGAATCTCCTGGCGAACCTCCAGCCCGATGCTCCAGCTCAAGAAACGGAGCGGCCAACAGCAGATGTTGTGACCGCGGCGCCTCGGTTAAGCTGCGCTCGACGGCGAGAGCGGCCGTCTCCCGAGCGATGAGCGCCCATGCCGCGGCCGCGGCTTCGCTTTTGCCTTCTTCGGCGCGCCCCAGCCAGTCAAGCGCCCGCTCGAAAAGCCAGTGCGTTTCAAAACGGTACGGTGGCCGATGCGCGGTTTCCTCGGCATCCTCCTGCCGTTCGCTTCGGCCGGACGCGTGCAAAAAAGCCGCCGCTTCCCGAACGAGCATACCGGTTCCGGCGACATAACCCTGAGCTTCTTCGCCTCCCCACGGATGTCCGAGGACCGCGATCAGCTCAACGAGCAGCGGAAGTGCATCGAGTTCGTCCCAGTGCCACGCCCCCCTTTCCGGCGCGGCGGCCGCCTTCTGAGCAACCGAAGCAAAAAGGAGGACCATGACTCGCTCCCACCGTGCCAATACGGCCTGCGGATCGGGCGGGGGCGGGCCTCCCGTGACGACAGGAGCCGTGACGGTGGGGGCCTGCCACCCGATGGGCCGACCGGCATTTTCGCTGTCGGCCGGATGAGAACTTTCGTTTGCGGCGTGAGCATAAATGTGCCATATATCCGTCGCCACGGCATGCGTCCACGCGATGAGCTCGGCAGCATCCTTTGAGACGCTGGCTTCCGCTGCGGCGACCATGATCGTGCCGAGCCGGTCGACGCCGTTTTCGAGAAAGCCCCGGGCCACCAAGCTGCCGTCGAGCCCGCGGATGAAAAGAGGCTCCGGGCCAATCGCCAGCCGGAGTCGACCGTGCTGCACCATGGCAGCGCTCGTCTGTCCGTAAAGGTTCACGATTTCAACATGTTCCGTCGCTCCCGGCAGCTCGAGCGTCCACGTGCCGTCCTCCACCCACGCGACGAGCAGCGGGATCCCGTCACGGGCGAAGACGAGTCCCCAAATGCCGTCGCCGAGCTCCAGCCGCCCCACGTACGTATGATTTTCCAGCTGCTTGGCCACCACAACATCCGCCGCCAGGGCCAACAGCGAGGCGTCCGTCAGCCGCAGCGAAACGCTGTGCAGCGAATTGACGGTCACTTGGTCGGCCCCGCTGTGTCGCAGCAGGAAGTATTCACGCATTCGTTCCGCGTCGGTTAAATCCGGATGCGTACGCCGCACCCAAATTTCCGCATTTCCACCGTAACGCCGCACCAACCCTCGCAGTTCCCGGAAAAACCGGGTCCATTCATCGACGCGGTCTTCTACGGAAAGTTCGCTCGGAATGTACACACGGACGATTTGAATCAGCGGCGCGACGCCGTGTTCAAACAACGCCTGCAGTTGTTCTACGTCATCGGGAAAAACTTCGATCAGCAGTTGAACGTTTGCATCTTGCCGCATGGAGCTCAAGCCCATGCGGCTGAGCTTGACGAAAGCGGCGAGTTCGTACGGCTCGTGCTCCTTGAGCGCGATGGGAGGAAAAACACGCCATGGCACGGCGTGTTGCTGATACCGGGAACCGAGATCGAGCACCTGCCGGTAAAAGTCGTCGAAAGCGGACAACTGCGCCTGAGGATCGATGAGTTGAACCGCGTTGGCACGAGCCGCCGGCGGAGCGAAAGGGTGTATGGGGAGTATGAACACAAATGCACCCGTGATCGCAGCGATGAGTATGAAGGCGAGCATCCAACCTTGGATTGAAGGCGATTGAAGCCGGACTCTGCGCCACCCAATCACGGGCTTCCCCCCGCTGCCCATTCATCTTTCCTTGCACGGACCGATGACTAGGCGGCACCGATGATTTGCGAGACAATGATGGCCATACCGACGGCTACGACGAAAAAGCCGATCACTGCCTTGGCGACCATGCTTTCGGTGATGGGTTCCCTGGGCTGGCCGAAAAATTCCTGCGTTGCTTCATGAATCCATTCGCCGACCGGATCGGGATGATAAAGGGCCCCGTCCTTTGCATGTCCGCTCATTGCCGCTGTCCCCCTTCCAAACCTCGTTGCACTTCAATCATTTCACTGTTTCAGCCTGGATCCCTTCTGCAGTTCGGGAACAACGTTGTCGGGATCAAGCCCCCGACCCAACGTTGGGAACGTGTAGTCACGCACCGGATCGATCAGCGGCGAAGCTTCGGCATCCCGATACAGCCGAGGCGTCTTCCAAAGCGTGCGCAGCGCCTTCCAATGCGGCATTTCGTTGTAGCGTTCCGGCCACTTTTGTTTCAGCTGCTGTTTCACGAGCGGCAAATACTTGGCATTCATCGCCGGGAAAACGTGGTGTTCGGTGTGATGCGAAAAATTAAAGTGGAGCACGTCGACAATCCTCGGCACCTGCACCGACAAGCTGTTCGCCAGCGGGTCGTTGATTTCGGTCAATGGATTGAGCAAGTGATTGGTGGCGATATAGCTCATGACGATCAAGTTGGCGGCGAGCATGGGAATGACCACGGCAAACAGACCGTTGACCGGACCGAGCACAACCAGCAATCCCGCCCAGAACAGCAAGGGCCCGACGAGCTGTGCAATCACCACCAGGCGTTCAGAGCGCTTGAACTCGGGCAGAAAGCGCAAGAACATGCTAAAACCGTGAAATGAGAACCAGAACGTAAACGACAGGAATGTAAACAAGCTGCGCAGCCACGGTGCGATCCGATAAAACGCACGCAGAAAAGGGCGCTCCCGCAAGCTCTCGAGAGTTCCCATCGCGTCGGGATCGTCTTCATCATTTTGCGTATGCGCGTGATGCTCGACATTATGCCATTTCCGCCATAAACGGGGACCGAGGCTGAACGGCAAGAAGCAAATGAGCCCCAGAGTGTTGCGCAGCCACGCCTTTTTGGTGACCGCGCCATGCAAAATTTCGTGGGCCAAAAAGCCGAGACAGGCAAAGGAGTGGCCGATCACAAGACCGACCAGCAGCTTCAGCCAGCCGCTGGAAATCCAGAGGGCAATCGCCGCAATGCCCGAAGTAATGATCGCAAGGTGCGGAATCATCCACAGCGCTCGATGTGGAACGGGTTGAAACGCTTCAGGCGGCAATTCTCGTTTGACGGCTCGGGTATACTCACGCAAATGCATCAGCTGGGCCAAACTCATCCATCCCTTCAAAATTGCTGCGGAAACGCATGGCATCCGCAAGTTCCGGCAGCTGCAAACAGGTGAGCATTTCCGTGCCACCGCCGAAGTCGAAGTCATCTAAGTATATCTGAACCGTCGCACGGCGTCCAGCCCAATCCTGTTTCCGCAAAACATTTGCCCCTTGCCTAACACTCCAAGCCATCGTAAGCTTTGGTTAGATTTATGCCTCAAGGCAATGTTTGGAGTGGCTTCATGACCAACCGTTCCGTTGACAGCCTGAACCAATGGCTAACCTTGCAAGAAGCGGCAAGGCTCCTCGGCGTGCATCAAAACACGCTTCGCCGCTGGGCCGACGCCGGCTACGTCCACGTGCATCGCACGCCGGGCGGGCATCGGCGGTTTGAGCGCGCCCAGATTGAACGGCTCTGGCTGGAACATCTGGGTGCGAGCAACGGCTGCAAAGATCTGCCGAACAGCAGCTCGCCGTCGAGCGAACGGGCGAACGTGCTCGAGCGCCTTTTCGTCATCGGCTTCGACCACAAAGCGACTCACCGCCCCATCCGTGAGCGGATCGCCGCTGCGGAGCTCGGGCCGCTCGACGTGTACAGCGTACTTTCGGCCGCGTCAACCCAGCCCGGCGGCACCTGCGCTGCGCCGCAGTCTCCGCCCATCGGTGCGGTCGTTCTCAACACGTGCCACCGAACCGAAATTTACGGCAGCTCTCCGGCGCCGCACGCTGTGCTCACCGCCTTGCTCACGTGGCTTCAAACCATCGCCGGCATTGACGCCGCAGAAATGCGGCGAAACGTCCGGTTTCTCCAAGGCCGAGCCGCCGCACGTCACCTCTACGAAGTCGCGGCCGGCTTGCATTCGGTCGTACGCGGTGAGGCGCAAATTCTCGGGCAAGTGAAGCAAGCTTTTCAACAAGCTTTACATGCCGGCACGACGAATGCGCCCCTCGCCACGCTGTTTCGCATGGCGGTCGAAGTGGGCAAAAAAATGCGCACGCAAGCCCTCGTGGGAGTGGTCCGCACATCGGTAGCCGATATGGCGATTGATCGTCTCATCGCCGAAAATCGCCTGCAAATGGCTTCGCCACCGGTCGTCGTAGGCAGTGGGCAAATGGCCTCGCTCGTCATCGCCCGTCTGTACGCTTTGGGCTGCAACCACGTGATCGTGGTTTCCCGGGATCCACAAGCGGCTCAGCGGCTGCACGTCAGCGACCACATGGCGATACATACCGCCCCGCCGGGGCAGCTTGTATCGCTGTTGGGCGAGGCACAGCTCGTCTTCTTTTGCAATCGATCACCACGTCCGGCCATCGGAACGACCGACCTCCACCAAGCGGTCCAACGCAGCCGGCATCGTTCACTGACGCTGGTCGACCTGGCGCATCCGCCCGCCATCGTCGCAGATGCGCTGCCGGACAGTGTGCGGCTGATCAACTTGGCCGAGCTCGAGCGGGCAGACACCGCTGCAACCGAAGCGAACGTGCAGATGCAACAGGCGACAGCCCTGATCGATCAGCAACTGGCTGCGTTTGAGATTTGGTGCCGTGAACGTACGGTGTCCGCGCACATCGCCGACGTCAACGGCCGAATCGGCCAAATCGCCGCGGAAGAGCTGCAAAGAGCGCTCGCCAAATTGCCTGTCGGCGACGAGCATCATCGCACACTGCTGGAAGAACTCGCTCGGCGCATTGCCGGACGCAGTGCACATGCGGCGATTACCGCGCTGAAAACGTTGGCGCGGTCCAACGAAGCAAAGGGTGAATGATCCATGGTTTCAAGCAAATCCAAGCGCCATGACCTTTCCGAAGCATGGCATCGACGCGCGATGCAATGCATTCCCGGCGGCGTCAACAGTCCTGTCCGAGCTTTTCGAGCTGTGGGGCGCCATCCGCTCGTCATCGAGTCCGCCCAAGGCGCACGTGTGACTGACATCGACGGCAATACATACATCGACTACGTAGGGGCTTACGGACCACTTGTTGTCGGACACGCCCACCCCAAGGTTGTGGAAGCCATACAACGGGCGGCTGCCGCCGGCACGGCCTATGGTGCCCCCACCCGGCGGGAAACGGAGTTGGCCGAACGCATATGCGCAGCCTTTCCATCCATCGAGATGGTGCGGCTGGTCAACTCGGGCACCGAAGCGGTGATGACAGCCATCCGCCTCGCCCGCGGGGCGACGGGCCGTCCTTTGATCCTCAAATTTGAAGGCTGCTACCACGGACACGCCGATCCGGTCCTCGTCGGCGCCGGCTCCGGTGCCGCTGCGGTCCCCGGCAGCGTTGGGGTGAGCAAGGCGGCGGCGAGTGAAACGCTCGTCGTGCCGTACAACAACATCGAAGCGTTGAATGCCGCCGTCGACGCATACGGAGACCAATTGGCCGCCATCATCGTCGAACCGGTGGCCGGCAACATGGGGCTCGTCCTGCCCGCTCCCGGCTTTTTGGCAGCTTTGCGGGCTGCAGCGGATCGCTGCGGCGCCTTGCTCATTTTCGACGAAGTGATTACGGGCTTCCGCGTCGGCCCCCATGGTGCACAAGGCCGTTACAACGTCATGCCTGACCTGACATGTCTGGGCAAAACCATTGGCGGCGGGCTGCCCATCGGCGCATTCGGCGGCCGCCGTGAGCTGATGGAACTTATGGCCCCCATCGGTCCCGTCTATCAGGCGGGAACGTTGTCCGGCAACCCCATCGCCACTGCCGCCGGCTTGGCCACTTTGCAAGTGCTCGACGAGACGCCAAACGCCTTCGAATTCCTTGAGGAGCGAGCCACCCATTTGGCGCAAGGCTTCACGCAGATTCTGCGGGCTGCCGGAATCCCCGCCTCTTCGTCGGTTTGCGGCGGCATTGCGGGCTTGCACTTGCGGGAACAGCCTCCGACCAATTTCACCGAAGCAAATGACGTCAACAAAGAGCTGTTCGCCCGACTGTTCTGGGCACTGATCGATCGCGGCGTCTATCTCGGCCCGGCCCCCATGGAGACAAACTTTGTCTCGCTCGCCCACGGCGAAGCCGAAATTGAGGCGACGTTGGACGCCTTGCATGACGCAGTCCAGGAGCTTGTCGCCGAAGGAATTTAACGAAGACATGCAGCAGGCTGCGCTTCGACGCACAGCGCAGCCTGCTGTCTCCTGAAGGATTCGCTGGTGGAGGGCGAGCAGTCTGTTCATGGATTCAACTCGCTCAACGTCCTCTCAATGATTTCCCGATGCCACTCGTGCTCCGTCAGCTCCAATAGACGCTCGCCGTAGTAGCGCGCCCGTTCGGGATCCCGATGAGTGCGCTTTTCGTCGAAGCCCCCCATGGCAAAGTGCCAAAGCATCAAAAGGCTGTGGTAATCGTGTGGATCGTTTTCCACAGCTCGTTCATACGCTGCGATGGCGTCAAGATAGCGCCGTTCGAGCAACAGCCGATCTCCTTCGTTCAACTCCGGTCGTGGCGGTTCCAGCGTCACCCGGTCTTGCGCATCGGATTCACCACATGTCACGGGGCAAATGACCCGTCCCCGGCCAAGCGGATTTCCCTCTTGATCAAACGCCTGCACGTGAAAATCCAACATCGCATCCGGATGCCGCAACCCGAGGATGGGGTCTAAGACGAGCTGCCCTCTTCCTGGCGAGCCGGCAAAGGTATTCCCTCCCGCCCCTTGCACTGCTGGATACAAGAACAACTGATCGAGAGGAATCGTCGCTTCTCGCCCCGTAAAGACGAATCCCTTGTCGCCCCATGGCTGCAGTACCACTCCGCCAACGGTCGCCCGGATCAGGTAGCTGGCCGCCCCCGGGACCTCCTCCCAAGCAAGGTGCACGAGCGGATAAGGTTCGGCCTCTTCAATTTCAGCTCGGGTTATGTTGACATAGCGAGAGTCGAAATCCAACTCGATCCAGGCCGTTTCTCCTTCACGCACGTCGGCATAATTCGTGTTAATATCGACACTGCTCTCCGCCGCGAGCTGCATGGGAATCATGAAGCTCACGCCATATTGACCGGGTTCCAGATTGAAAAACTCAAAATATCCGTCGGCGTCGGTTACCGCTTGCGTAATCATTCCTGGGGGTGGGCTGCTCCACCTCGATGATACAACCCGACCATCGGGGCCAAATTCAAAATGGTGACCTGTACTTAAGAGCACCCGGATGCCGGGAAGTCCCTCACCGTTCAGCTTGACTCGACCGGCGACCGCCAAATGCTCGCCTTCCAGGTACTTGAGCGTCCGCTCAAGCCGGTTGGTGCGTGTGAAGTAATCATTGAATGAGCGAAACCGCTCTAAGGCTTCGGCGGCTTCCGCCGCTGCCAACGCTTCGCGAAACGCCCCCATGCTTTCGAGAACGTCTGCCAGTTCATAGCGAATCTCCTTCTCAAGACTTGTCGGCACTTCTAGCGCTTCTTCCAATACCGCTGCGGCCTGATCAAGCTGGTTCAGATACCGATACACTCGGGCCAGCCAAATCACCAGCCAAGGATTTTCCAGTCGATAATCCACGCTTTGCCATGCCGCCTCAAACAACGACACAGCACTCTCATAGTCGCCAAGTGCAGCCTTGGTGTAGCCGAGCTCGGCAAGCGCACGCGGTTCCCACGTTGCATCGAGCCCAGAATCTAAGGCTGCTTCCAAATAACCGATTTTGCGTGCGGCTGCTTCATCATCGTCCCACACGGTGACGTTTCTGCCGGTAAAACCGACAAAGGTCGGCGACCAAAACCAGAGGTGCAGCTGTCCCGGCGGAATGTCCCATACCGGAAGGGAGGTGGCATCAAAATAACCGTCGCTGTGAGGCGGCAGCTGTTGGGCCATGCGCACGAGTGCCTCAGGACGGTGGTCACTCCCGCTGAAGCTCGACACCAGCGCCCGATACGCCGCATGGCTGGCCTCCGTATACCCCCGCTCATCCAACGCTTTGGCGACGGAAAACAAAACATCGTCGCCGCCCCATGTAAACGCCGTTCCCCCGATGGCCAAAATGAGAGCGGCGCCAATCAGCACTTTATTCGGTATGCGAATGACTCGATCCATTCAGATCGCTCCTTTCCGCCGCCGGTGATTGCCCCGAACTCACTTGGAATGTTTCCCAGGATCCTTCCGTGAGATTTGGCACCGACTGCAAAGCAGTAAAAACAACGAGAATGACTGCCATCGCCACAACACCCGTTCCATTGACCAACGCCCGCAACGAAATTTCCGTCTCCCCGTGCCAGAAGTCGTGCAATCGTTGCAGCCAGGAACGTTCATTCATGAAGGGGGTAGAAGAAGTTGGAGAGACTGTTGATCTTGTCGCCAATGACTCCGCGTCCGCTCCGATCACGCTTTGCACCAAACGCTTTTGCATGCCGGGTGTCATTTCAGCTCGTTCGGCTTGTTGCTGCAAACCGATACGCAATCGCTGCTCCCAATCCGTAGTTCTTTTAGGTGTCGGCATCATTCCGCCCCCCTTCCTTCAACAGTCGCTTCATCCGCCGCCGCGCCCGATGAAGCTGGCTCTTCACCGTTCCTTCTCGCAAGCGGAGCATCTCAGCGATTTCAGTGACCGGGCGATCTTCGTAATAATGCAGCACCAAAACCGTGCGATAATGCACCGGCAGTTGAAGCATGGCCTGGCGAACCTCATCGGCCAAAGCGGTTTGCCAGGCAAAGTCGGCATCTCTGGACGGATGGATCCATACGCGCCCACCGTCTGCAGATATACCGTCGATATCGGCGCCGAACACTTCGCTGTCAGAGTCTCCAACGGTCAGCCAGCGACGTTGCTTGGGAGACCGTTGAAAGCTGTAGCACCGATTGACCACAATCCGGTGCATCCACCGCTCAAAAGGCACCTTCCCGTCGAAGCGGTCGGCCTGTTCAATCGCTGCCCAAAACGACTCTTGTAAAGCATCTTCGGCTTGATGCCGATCCTGCAAAATCAGCACGGCGGTGCGGAACAAGCGAGCGCTCAACGCTTCTACCAGCCTTTCGGCAGCAGCCTCATCTCCGTCACGAGCCCGCAACGCCCAATGGTGCATTGGATCACCGGCAAGTTCTGTATTCAGTTGCGAGCGAATGAGCTCATCAGGTGCCACAGACGCTCCTTCCGCCAATACCGGTTCACTCCTGAAACTTTTTGCGCTGCAACCTTCCTCTATAACGTTAACGCAGTGAACCATCCGAAAGGTTGCACTCCAACAATTCCTCAAAATCATGATGTTCCGCAGCAAGGAAACTGTGGGTGTTTTACATAGAATAACTTTAATAGAGAATAGATCTTGCAGCATGAGAATTTCAGGAGGGTATGCAACATGCTCTACATTCGGCCCTGCTACAGGGTCTTGAGAAATGTCGGCTTGCACCTTTATCGAGACGACCAAGGAAGGCTTTATATTCGTGGCAAGGGTGGCAAGATCCGGCGCCTCTGGCCTCCGAGCGGGAATAGGCGTACGAGAAGCCGCAGCGGTGAAACGCACGTATAATGCGCAGAAAAATCCCAGCGAAGTGCGGCTGGCGGTTTAGATCGCTCCCGCCACAGTTTACAGAACGTTCGTCGTTTTTCACCACATCAATTTGAACATGCCAAGCCTTCCCAACGCTCCCGCCGCGCCAAGCCGAATCCACTCACAACAGAAGGAGATCAACAACGAGTTGGAAAAACAGGTGTGCGGGCGAGCGGTATGCCAACACCCCATAGCATCCTACACAAGGAGGTCATCAGCATGTCTCATCAGCTGAAATGGCTCGGACACAGTGCTTGGCAACTGACAACGGCACAAGGGAAGGTACTGCTCTTCGATCCCTGGCTCCAAGGCAACCCGCTGGCACCGTGTACCATCAAAGAACTTCCACGCGCCGATTTTATCCTGCTTTCACACGACCACTCCGATCATGCGGGAGATGTTGTCGCAGTGGCCAAACACACGGGTGCGACACTTGTGGCTCAGCCCGAGACGGCCACACGCTACCAAAACGAAGGCCTGCCGAATGAACAAGTCATTCACGGCATCGGGATGAACATTGGGGGTTCAGTGGATCTCGGCGGGATTAAAGCGACGATGGTGGATGCCTATCATTCGAGCGAGACCGGCGATCCGGCAGGGTATATCGTTACCCTTGAGGACGGAAAAGTTTTGTATTTCGCCGGCGATACGGGATTGCATTGCAATATGCAAACGTGGGGACAGCTGTTTGACATTGACGTAGCGTTGCTGCCGATCGGCGACGTATTTACCATGGATCCCCGCCAGGCGGCACACGCCTTGCGCCTGTTGGGACAGCCCAAAGCCGCGTTGCCGATGCACTACCGCACATTCCCCATACTGACGCAGAGCGCTGAAGAGTTTATCGAACATGCGAAGGAACAAGCCCCAAATACGCGCATCCACGTGCTGGAGCCGGGTGAAACGTTTACTTTCTAGTCCATTCGCCGCATCGTCGGCACCACGATCCGGCGTGTCCCGGCCACGCCATGACACGGCAATCGCGATGGTGTCGGCCGGGGCGTCATGCGGCCGCAGCGCGGCGCGGGCAAGGCATGCGCCTGCTCCGCTGCACCGCAAACGGCTCATTCGACCGCGTTGGCTGCCTGGACCGGCTCCTCCGGCGCGGTCGACTCCGCCTCCGCCGCTTTTGCAGCATTCGGGGCATAGCGTTTTTCCACGTAGTTGTTCAAAATATCGATGAACTCGGCAACAATGTGATCACCGCGCAGCGTGGTGAACAGTTCTCCATCGACGTACACGGGCGCCTTCGGCTCTTCAAAAGTGCCCGGAAGCGAGATGCCAATGTCAGCGTGCTTGCTTTCGCCGGGCCCATTGACCACGCAGCCCATGACGGCGACTCTGAGTTCTTCGACACCCGGATAACGCTCGCGCCACTGCGGCATTTTTTTGCGAATGTACTCCTGAATGTCTCGGGCCATTTCCTGGAAGAAAGTGCTGGTGGTTCGCCCACAACCCGGGCACGACGTCACTTGCGGTGTGAAGCTGCGTATCTCCAGCGACTGCAAAATTTGTTGGGCAACGCGCACTTCCTCCGCACGATCGCCGCCGGGCGAAGGCGTGATCGAAATGCGGATGGTGTCACCGATGCCTTGCTGCAGCAGCACCGCCAATCCCGCAGTACTGGCCACAATACCTTTGGTGCCCATGCCGGCTTCGGTCAAACCGAGGTGCAAAGGATATTCACACATGGCGGCAAGGCGCTGATACACTTCGATCAAGTCTTGCACACCGGAAACTTTGGCACTCAAAATAATGCGGTTGCTTGGCAGCCCGATTTCTTCAGCAAACCGCGCGGAACGCAGCGCGCTTTCGAGCATCGCCTCGATCATCACCGAGCGTGCATCTTTGGGCCGTTCGCGTTTGGCATTTTCGTCCATCATTTCGGTGAGGAGCCGTTGATCGAGCGAACCCCAGTTGACCCCAATGCGGATCGGTTTGTTATACTCGATTGCCCGCTCGATAATGGTACGGAAGTTTTCGTCTTGGCGTTTCCCACCGACGTTTCCCGGATTGATGCGGTATTTGTCGAGAGCTTGAGCACAAGCGGGATATTTGGTCAACAAAATGTGCCCATTGTAATGGAAATCCCCGATAATCGGCACATTGACGCCGCGTGCCCGCAGCCGCTCGACAATTTCCGGAACGGCTGCTGCCGCTTCTTCTTGATTCACCGTGATGCGCACCAGTTCGCTGCCGGCTTCAGCCAACGCCTGTATTTGCTCGACGGTTGCGGCGACATCCGCGGTATCGGTATTGGTCATGGATTGAACGGCAATCGGATGATCACTGCCGATCCATACATTCCCAACCTGAACCGAGAACGTCCGCCGCCTTGGACGGATGCCGTATTGTGGAGTGTTTTCTGCTGACACGATAGGCCCCCCGCAAACTTCTTCCTTGCCCTCAGTGTACCACAAGAGCGGTTTCTTGTGATCCCTATCCGGTGCAGCGGGGATGTTGAAAAGGCCTGCCTATATGATGTCGATGCGAAACGCCGACTGCCGGCTGAACCTGACCGTCGACCGATCCGGGAAGGCGCGTTCCGCCATGATCCTAGCCCCAGCTTTCCCGGCCGGCATCATCATAATGAAAGCCGTCTGCTCTCACATGCCCGTCCCCCGTGGCTTGGCGGGCTTCCGCCACGATGTCCTCCACATCTTCCTGCAGTTGGTACACCGAACGCTGGATGCGCTGACCGGCACTCACCATCTGATCGATCACCGCCTGAAGGACCGGACGCATGTGCTGCCGGGTTACCGGGCTTAGAGTCAGGATGGCTATCGTACCTACCGCCCCCATGAGCATGCCGCTTAAGAATCCTCGCTGACCGAGCATGATGCATTCCTCCCTGCGTTTGTAGGTTTGCTGATGGCCGGAACTTCCGATGCAATTTGAATCAGCAGCGGCGGGATGAGGCCGAAGGCACCGGATCCGTCCGTCACGGGCGTAAGATGGAACCAGTTGCGAATGAACGGCACCGTCAGTCCTGCCCATAGCATCCCCCAGGCACCCAACATACTACTCGGCAGCCAATTGTTTTCTCCGCTGCGCGGCGCGGCTTTTGCGGCTGCTTCCTGCCGGTGCTTGCTCACTTGCAGCAGCTGGCTCACCGCCGCGCTCACGAAACCGGCGGTTCGCGCTTGAGCAATGTCACCTCGCTGCAAGACGAAGCTGAACGCAGCCAAACCGCTCACGGCGGTGCGTATGCCGTTGATGATGATGCGGCGCTGCATCTCTTCGTCCGTGAACGAGCCCGAGCGTTCCAAAACAAGCATCGGCTGCACGGACGTTCCTGCCGTCGAAGACACTGCCGCCGCTCCGGTGAAGGGCGCGTCGCCGCGTCCGCCGGAATGACGATCGGCATGTTCGGGATCGCCGTCGTGCGAAAGAGCGAGGCCCAGCGCGGGCAGCGCATCGGTAAATACGTTCATCAACAGGATTTGGCTCGGCAGCAGCGGCGGCGGCATTCCAAACGCCATTGCGCCGGCCATGAAGAGAATTTCCCCCAAATTGCCTGCCGCCAAGAACCCGGTCGCCGAACGAAGACGTTTGCGCAACCGCGTGCCTTCCTTCACACAGCGGACAATGCCGGCCAGGGTATCCTCCATCAGAAGTACGTCGGCCGCTTCAACGGCCGCGGGTGTTCCGTCAGCCAAAGCAATGCCGACGTCGGCCTGGCGCAAAGCGGGCGCATCGTTCACGCCGTCCCCGGTGACGGCGACCACCTCACCATTTCTTTGCAACGCCTCCACAATGCGCATCTTTTCATGCGGCGTCACGCGGGCAAAAACGTCGACGTCGCCCACACAGGCGGCAAGTTCCCGCCTTGACAATGCCGCCACTTCAGGCCCCGTCATGACGCGAGGCGAATCGCCTCCGATATGGAGTTGGCGCGCAATGGCCTCAGCGGTGCGGACGTGATCCCCGGTGATCATGACGGTACGCACCCCCGCTTCTTGGAAACTGCGCAGCGCTTCGGCCGTTTCCGGGCGCAGCGGATCGGAAAACGATACGGTGCCCGCATAAATCAACTCCGCAGCGAGGCCGTCCGGTGTGTCACCCGAGCGGGCCGGGCGATAAGCCAAGCTGAGCAAGCGCCGTCCTAAATCGGCTTCCTCCATTCCTCGCTCCAACAGGGATTGACGCTCGCTCTCGGTGAGATCGCGCCTCTTCCCTCCGATGAGAATGCCCGTGCATTGAGGAATCACGCGCTCCGGCGCCCCCTTCACGAGCACCCAAGCTTCTTCATCGTCGCCGCACAGCACGGCCATGTAGCCGGCGACGGCATCAAAAGGCCGCTCAGTGACTCGCGGATACTTCGCATGCCAACGTTCATGATCGAAACCGACTTGCTCCGCCAACCGGACGAGCGCCAATTCCATCGGATCGCCCGTCCATTGACCGTCGGCACCTTTTTGAACATCGTTGCAGCCGGCACCGACGAGAATTGCCCAGCGGAGTTCCCGCACCCACCCCATGCGGGACGACAACGCACGCGGGGTCAGCCCTGTCGCCTCGACAACACGGCCCCCGGGCAGGAGCAGCCGTTCAACACGCATGTTGTTTTGCGTCAACGTTCCCGTCTTGTCAAGGCAGAGCACGGAAACACAGCCCAGCGCCTCGAGTGCTCCCAGGCGTTTGACGGCCACGCGTCCCGGTCGCAGCCGTCCGGCGCACGCCGCATACGACAAGGTCAAAATAGCCGGCAGCCCTTCGGGTATCGCAGCCAGCGCCATGCTGATTCCGGTGCTGATCATGAGCCCCCGTGGATGCCCGCGCAACGTACCGAGGAGCGTCACGCCGAGGCCGACGGCAGCCGACAGCAGCAGCGTCTTGCGAAACCACCGCCCCAGCTCACGCTGCAGCGGTCCCGCCGGTCGAACTTGGCGATTCATTGCCGTCGCCAGCCGGCTCGCCCGGGTATGCCTGCCGGTGGCCACAACGAGCGCGATGATTCGCCCGCGTATTAAATAGGTACCTGCCCAAATCATGGATGGAGCGTGACGATCGGTCAAAGCCGGTTCGCCGCTGCGTGTCCACGCGGTCGGGAAAACGTTTTCATCCACCTCATCGAGCGTTGCCGGCGGTGTTTTCGCAATGCCTTCGCTTTCCCCGGTTAAATGGCTCTCGTCCACAAGCGCGCCGCGCTCGACCAGCACCAGGGCGTCCGCGGGAACGACATCGCCGCCTTTCAGCTGGATGAGATCGCCCGGCACGAGCATGGTGTCCGGCACGGTCGTCCATTTTCCGTCGCGGCGCACCTCCACGCGAGGGCGCTCTTGCGGCTTGGCGGCGTATGCGGGCTGTCCGGCGCGCAGCTCCTGGGCAGCGCCCAGCAATGCGTTCACCACCAACAAAAATCCCATGGCGATGGCATCCGACCGCTGACCGACGAGTGCTGAAACACCCGCTCCCAAGGCGAGAATGAGCACGAGTGGGCCGCGAAACTGGCGCGCAACGGCTTCAAGCGGCGTAAGCGGCCGCACCTCCAGCATTTGATTCGGGCCGACTTCAGCCAGGCGCAAGCCGGCTTCAAATGAAGTCAGTCCGTCATACGTGTGCAGCTCTCGGGGCAGGCCGGCTCGCAGTTCCTCCCACCGCATCTCCGTCCTGCCATGGTGGCGATCCCGTCGTTGAAACCGCGGCGGCGGAGGGTCTACCGTTGTGCCGACAAACGCAGCCAGCAGCGCAGCACATTCCACCGCAGCCGCTGCGATGCCCGGACCAATTCGCCCCGCCGAGGCCAAGCTCATGATTGCCAGGTTGGCGACGGTCGACACGCCGGCCACGCGCTCACAAGCCGTATCGACTCGCTGTGCCAACCGCAGCAGGCGAATGAGTCCCCGAGGCCCGGAATCGCCGAGATGGATCACGGCTCCGTCGGCACCGACAAACCGCCAAGCAAGCGGCAAAGGTTCACCTGCGTTCGCACTTTTTGCGCCGTCCGCCGTGACGAGCCCCACCGCATGTTTTTTGACAAGACGCTCGTACACGTCCCGAGCTGGCGCCGATGTGACAAGATCCGCCCCTGTCGCATGCGCCATGCGCTCCAACCGCTTGTCGGATGAACCAGCGCCCGTAAGGCCTGCGACGATGACGTGATCCACACCGCATTCACGCAGCGACCCGAGCAGCGCCGTCAGCTCACGATCCGCCCCACCGGGATGCTCGGTGCCCGTCGCGCGTTCCAAGTCCGGGAAGAGCGCGGCATCGATGATGATGCCGTCAAACCGTGTCAACCGCTCCCATGCGGGCCAATGGTTCAGCCGCATGCCGCCTTCATCGATCGCTCGGATTGCATGGGCTTGGATGACGACGCCGCCTACACGTGCCGGCCGTGGATTGCCTGCCAACAGCACCGCCAGTGCGCACCACGGATTTCCGGTGAGCAGCCAGGTTAAAGCCGCTCCTTGCCATCCTGTGCGCTCGCGCCGTGCAATCCTCTCTCTTAAACGCCCGGGAAGGGGCGGATATCCCCGGTGGCGACGGCCTAGTGGCATCGCTCGCACATGATGGGCAGCCATGTACCGATACACACGGCTGGTGTAAATGGAAGTCAACTGAATGACATTCCCTTGGACAGCGTGCAGACCCGTCGTCAAAGCGGGTATGGCTTCGTCACCTGCAGTGGAAGCCTCGTGTTCCGGGCTGATGCCGTAGCCTTGCATCAGCGTCAGCATCCACGACGCGAGCGGCAGCCAAGGCGCCGCAGCGAAGCGCCATCCTGCCAGACGCGCAAATGCCGCTCCGACGCCGAGAAGCAAACACCAGCCGGCCCAAGCGGCGTCCTGCCGCCGGAAGTCCTGATCCGTGCCGCGGAAGCCGGCGCTGCCATTCTTGACGTGCCTGCCGTTTCGTGCCGCTTCACCGACTTCAGCGGCACGGCTGCCCGTATGCTGCAAAAGGGCAGCTTTCAAGTGCGACACAACGTGATCCGGTGCAAGTTGTGGCTCATGCTGAATGAGAAAGTTCCCCGTGCGATCGCTCCAACGCACCGACTGAATACCGTCCTGCCGCTGCAAGTCCGCCGCAATGGTAGACGCGGTGTCCGGATCCAGCAATTGGATTCGGCGATTGCCGCTCGAATCGCCTACGCCGAAGAACACTTGAACACGCATTCTTCCAGGCAAACGGTGTCGAACTCGTACGTCTGCGCTTCGAGCTTCGTCGAACGGCCTCAGACCAAACCGGGAGAATTGCGAAGACAAAAGCTTCCCTCCTGCTTCGTTACCCGGCTATTATGGCTAATCGATCCCCGGCCTCATACCCAGCACACATTACCGTTCGCTGCCGCCATAAGGCGCAGTCCGAGCGTGGACGCGGACGGCGACGGATGGATGCCCGACGAACTGGATACCCTAGCTGGAGACCGAAACGAAGCTGCTGCGGCCCAAAGTTTTCCGAAGGAGTGTCGTGACCGTGGAGTTATTTGAAAAGCTCGGGCTCACCGGAACGTGGGGGACCGTCGTCGGCGTTGCGGCCGTTGCTCTGGCCGTCTCGCCGACGCTGCGCAAACGCGCCCGTCAAGCGATGGTGTCGGCAACGGCGTCGCTCATCGACTTGGCCGACGAAATTCGCTCCATGGGCGCCGAAGCGGTGGAAAATGCTCAAGCGATGGCGCAGTCCCGAAACGGTGACGTGCCGCACTACGACACACCATAAAACTGAAGGCCTCCGGCATGCCGGAGGCCTTTTCGTTCTTAGACAAACTGCGGGAAGGACTGCGGATTCAACGACTGACCGATGCTGCCGGTACCATACTGCCCAAACTGCTGCTGACTGTATGGGCTGTGGCCGAAGAATTGCGTCTGAGGATAGCTCTGGAAAAACTGAGTCTGCGGGAAGAACTGCTGTGTCTGATACGGCTGCGTCTGGTAATGCTGCGCTTGGAGCTGCTGAACCATTTGCAGACCGGTTTGCACAAGTTGGCGAATTTGCTGCTGCGCTTGCTGTTCGCGCTGAGCAAGCTGATTAAGTAAACTTGCGTTCTGGCTTTCGACCTGGCGAAGCTGCTGCAGCAGCTGCTCATTTTGCGCCTCGAATTGCTGAACTTGGTTGGCAAGTGCCTGGAACTGTTGAAACGTCGCCTGCGGTGTGTTTTGGAATTGCATCACGGGTATTCCCCTCCTGGAATAATTTTGTCTTATCATTTGCCTAGCGTTTCTCATTCCTCACCCAAATAACCGCCCCAATTTCATACATTGATCCCGCTCCATAATTTCAGCCCCGGGGGAGTACATACGCCCAGCCTTCCTCGACATACAAGTGAAGATAAAAGGAAATAGCTGCATAGCTCACCGGCCGATGGACCATGCTGACAGCAGGGGAAGGATTTTACGAGGAGGGACTGCTCGCCATGTCGTTGTCATGCTACCGATGCCGCCGCTCCGATAACGATAAATGGTATTTTTCCGTTGCCATGGATCCCCAACGCCTTGTCCGGTCTGGGCTCGTCTGTCCAAGCTGCCACGATGAGTTGAACACAGCGGGAATCATCATTGGCTATTTGCCGTTTAACGGTGACGGTATTGGCTGGGTTCGGTCCGCCCTCACCTTGCGATCGCTCTCCGATTCTTATGCAGCGCAAGATTTCCAGTTCGGCGCCATTCGGCGCATTGCCGGGCCCATTGATTCCCGGCCGCGGCGGGACATTCGTTCGCAACTGCAAGCGGTAGCCGACGTATACGGGTGGATATCTCGTACCCACAACGGTCCTGACACGTATGAGGGTTGGCTCTTCCACGTCACTTCGGGGTTGCTGCAAACGATGCTGGACGATGAACGTCTCTCCCCTGCCGACCCGCTCGAACGGCGGCGGTTCCACAATGTCCTTGCCTTCCACGGAGCCATCGTGCGGGCAGCGGGCAAAAGCCGACGCCAAGCTCTCACCCAAGCCATTGTCGGCATGTGTGCGGCGACGTTTTCTGCGGCGTTTCGTGCCGGAGTCCCCGAATCGCACCGGGACCCCAAGCCCGCGAGCGAATTTCTCAAAGAGTTGATTGACAAGCCGACTCGCCCCATGACAGCTTTTCGCACGCTCGAATGCTTAGCCGCAGGAAACCCGTGGCTCGTCTTTTTCGCAAGCCAGCTGCCGAACCTGCCGGCAGCGAGCATCAAGCGCATTGCCGAAATGCTTCTCGCCGCCATCAACACCCCGGAAGACTTTCAACGGCGCGAAGCGGTGCTGCGGGCGATCCATTGGGAAGACCGCTTCCTCTATCGCCTGCCTGAAATCGCCCCCCAGATCATCAACGCAACGCGCCTCCCCCAAAAAAGCTCTTCGCCTTCGGATACGGTGTGACCGTTTCGCAGCTCGTATGTCCCTCGCTCACCATTGGCAATCAGTCAAGGCCTCGACGTCCCGCAGGCGTCGAGGCCAAACATTGTCTCCGTCCTTCGCCTTCTTGTGCCAAACCTTGGCTTTTTTCGACTGTCCAGCCCCCAAAGGACCACGGCACGCTTTTCCAGAAATCTATAATTGAAGTCTTCGGAACATCTGCAATGCTTGGGAGGAACGTGTATTGGCTACCATTCGCGGACGTGTTGGCGGTGAAATGATCGGCAAAGATGTCGATCTCGTCATCGAAGGTTCAACCATGCGCGGGCGGATTGGCGGACCGCAGTTGGGCAACGATCTCTATTTGGAGATTTCAGGCAATCAGGTTAGAGGCCGTCTCGGCGGAAAAGTCTTCGGCCAAGACGTACGCGGCGAACTCACGCAAAATTCGTTCAAGGGAAGATTGGGTGGCCAAATTATCGGCAAAGATCTGGTGTTGACCAACCAAAACGGCCACATCACCGGACGCCTGGGCGGTACAGTGGATGGCTGGTCGTTCGACCTGCAGTTCGATCCCCGGCAAGGTTTGCTGTACGGACGAGCCGGCGGAGCCGTTTACGGCAACAACGTCAATCTCAAACTCACGGGAAACATTGCCGGTATTGTCGGAGCTCTTGTCGCCGGTATTACCGTGCATTACATCTTGTCGCAGATGCCAAACAACAACCCGGGCGTTCAACCATGAACTTCCGTTTCAGTGAATAAAGAAGGAGTCCAAGCGAAGCAGTCGAATTGGGATTTATCTCCCTATTCCATTCTGTGTCATGGAACATCTCCCAATTTCATTCATTACAGAAGCTCAGCGCGGCAAAGGAGGTGCGGAGCTTAACATAAAAAACCACACGATTCTGTAAAAAACCGGATGTATTTCGTGCCAAATTCAACCGCCGCGTTGACAGCGGCGAAACAGCTGTCACTACCATACGACAGGAGGTTTGGCAGGATGAAGAAGCGCATAACGCAAATTTCACTCGTCTTAGCCGTGATGCTGCTTGGAAGCGCACTCGCCGCAGCCGCCCCACAGATCGTCGGCGAAGTGTCGACCGCTGTGGGTGAACGCCTCGGCTGGGAAATCACCTTCCGTACCAACGGGCCCGGCATGAGCCGCGTTGAATGGGGCGAAGATACCAGCTACGGCAACACCACCGACGAGATCATCTCGCTCGACACCAATCACCGACACGTTATCAATGGTTTGCTGCCCAATACCACCTATCACTATCGCATCATCCTCCGTGACTGGACCAACAATTTCTTCGAAACCGAAGATGCCACCTTCACGACGCCGCCCCTGACGGCTCCTGCCAACGTCGGTGCATTCGGCGTTGAAAATCGAGCCCTGCTCGGCTGGAGCGGCGTCTTCGGTGCTGCTGAATACCGCATCTACCGCGCCGAACAGCCGGGCGGTCCGTACGAGTTGGTCGGCACCACCACCGATACCAACTTCGTCGATGAAGGCTTGGTTGACGGCAAGGACTACTACTATGTCGTCTCCGCGGTCAGCGCCCTCGGTGAAGAGATCAAGTCCGAAGAAGTCGACGCTACGCCGCACCCGCTTGCCGGACGTGTCATCGGCGCTTGGCTGATGAATGAATGCGAAGGCTCGTTGGTACGTGACTATTCCATGTACGGAAACAACGGCAACTTTGTAAGCCCTGCCTGGGAGGAAGGCCGTTTCGGCTGCGCCGCTAAGATCATCCCGGGACAGAATTACATTCATGTGCCGACGATGAACGGCTTCGATCAGCTCGACCAAGAAATGTCCATCACGGTTTGGTTCTACCTCGACGATCTGCCCGACACGACCCAACAGTTCCCGAACCGCCGTGTGCTTCAGGCCGGTACACTGGGCGCCGGATCCTTCGGTATGGCGGACGACCACTTCCGTCTGCTGTTTGAATTCGGGGACTTCAAGTTCCAGGCCCACCCGAACGAAGTGCTCGCCCGCGATCAGGCGCAGGCCATTGTTCCGGGTCAGTGGCAGCACGTCGCAGCAGTCTACTCCGGTGACTCCATCAAGCTCTACCTCAACGGTAAGCTCTATGCCGAAGAGCCTGCCGGCGGCAGCCGCATCGGCAGCGCCATAGGCAATCCCAACAACGTCGGTCTGTTCATCGGCACCAAAGCTCCCGGTGTGCCGATCGGCGACTGGTGGGATGGCTTGCTCGATGAAGTAGCCGTCTTTGACAAGGCGTTGACTCCGGAAGAGGTCGAACTCGTCATGCACGGTTTGTCCGCCCTCTTCTAATCGACGCCGATGATATAAAAAGCAAAAAGCCAGTAAGTAAGAAAAACTCGCTGGCTTTTTGCTTTGAATGCAATCTTTGGAGAGAGATTGCTTGCGACGGACTGTCATGGTATAATTAATCTCCGCACGGCCCCGTAGCTCAGTGGATAGAGCAGTGGTTTCCTAAACCATGTGCGTAGGTTCGATTCCTACCGGGGCTACCACGCGAACTTCGGGCTCTCATGGTTGTGATTCGCAAACCGTGAGAGCCCGAAGTGTTTTTTGCCGGGAAGGCCCAAAAGCTTCAATGCAATACCCGTTCAGCGGTCGAACTATAATTTTCCTTTTGCGATTTTTGCTCCCTCGATGGGACAGAAATGAAGCGATTTTATATAATTAAGATCAAAGAAAAGCATTGCAAAGGGGATCAGCACCTTGACGGGGATTGAAATTTGGCAGGCTGTTGTCACCGACAATCTCAAATATTTGACGAAGGCTCCGGCTGCCATCGTGACGCTGCTCGTTTCTTACGTCATCATTCGCATTGCCCGGAAATTGATCCACACCATGACCACCGTGGCCAAAATCGACCGCACGATTCAGTCTCTCATTCTTTCATCGGTCAGTTTCGTCGGCTGGGTCCTCGCCATCGCCGCCGTGCTCAGTGTGCTGGAGCTGCATCAGCTTTCGCTCGCCGTCGGCGGCTCGGTCGCTCTCGTCGCGATGGCCCTCGCCACGGGTTTAAACAACGTCACGCAAGATTTGATGGCCGGTATCTTTCTTCTTTCGGACCGTGAATTTGTCGTCGGCCGACAAGTTAAAGCAGGCGGTGTTGAAGGGACGCTCGAAGCGATCTCCATTCGCAAAACCAAAATCCGCGACGCCAACGGGCAAATCCACACGGTTCCGAACCGCAACATCGACCAATCCACCTACGTGATCATCGGCGATCCGAAAGGGAGCGATCAACCCGACAAGAAAGCAAGCTAACCTGTTTTAGTCGACCATCAACCGAACATCCACGGCAACACCCAACTCGGCGACCGCAGCGAGAAATCGCTCGGGGTCGGGACCACCGGGCGCTTCGGGCGCTATGACGCCGGGATGATGCACTTCCCTCCGCCCCACCATCAGCGCAGCGACAACATGCGGAATGGCCGTCAAATTCATCATGCGATCTACGGCAGCCAGCTCCACTCGGGCCGGCCGACCGTCTTTGATGCCGCGCACTTCGACGTGTGCACCCGACAGCGGTTGGGCCGGTCGGCCTATTTTCTCCAGCAGCGGCAGCAGCGGCTTCATCAGACGGGCCAGGCGTTCCTTCCGTTTCGGTGTGCGCGTGAGCCCGAGGCGAGCGACCAGCAGCCCAAGCGTGTTCAGAAAGCTTTCAGTCAGCCCGCCGCGCAAGGCAACTTGTTGGAGTCCGGGGATGAACCTGGGAATGGTCACCGGTTCGGGATGACCGACGTGGCGCACCGTGACCGTGCCGATCGGCTCGGGGAAACGGACCCGCTTGGGTTCCGTTCCGGCCTTGATGGTTGTGTGCTTGCCGCCGCGGAACGTCGGAACTTCACCCGTTAGAATGTGCAGCGTGTGCAAAATGACAGCGAACCCTTCGGCGTCGGCTGAAGCACCCACCCACGAAATGTCGATCTCACGGGCTTGATCGAGCATGCCGACGCCCTTCTTGGCCATCATGTTCGTCAGCCCAGGCGTCCATCCCGCGCCGGTGAGCACGGTCACTCCACGTTCTTTGGCCAATCGGTCCAGCTTGAGCACTTCCAGGACGGCATCGTGATCGTCGCAAATGCTGACATAAGGTACACCCGCTTCGATGGCTGCCTTGGCCGCGGCGGCTTCGTACAAATAAAACGGACCGATCGCACCCGCCGCAACGTCGTGGCCGGCCATGACTTCTACCAACGATGCCGGATCATTCGCATCCACTTGTACGGCTTGCGCCGGTCCGCCGATCTCACGTGCAAGAGACTGAGCCTTCGCTAAATTTCTCCCTGCCAGTGTAAGCTGTGTCACTTCGGGCGAACGCCCAAGCTCAACTGCGGCGCGGCGCCCCATGTCACCCGTAGCACCCAGTACAACGACCTTCAAGAAATTCGCCCCTTGTTTTCGCGTTGCGACGCGTCTTTGCGCAAACGTCCCCAAAGACTGCTTGCCGTTTCGCGCACCCCTTTGAACGCCTCGCCGGACGCATGTTTCACCGAATGGAAACCCGCCCGCACAATTGCACTAGAAAGCTTGCGAGCGCCGTCACGCACGACCGCCGGAATCATCTGCGTCGCTTGGATGATGGCCGAACGCCGCACAACGCTCCGATCGGGCAGCGCCAAACTGCCGCAGTACAGCTTGGCGACAACCCCCACCCGCAAGGTCATGTAAGCGTTGGCGCTCCCGGAGAAAATGGAATTCGTTACAAGCCCGCCTGCGGCCTGCAAGCCCGGAAGCGCACCAACGGCTCCCGACGTCACGCTGGAGAGCACGGGCTGAATGTATTCCGACAGGTCGATGTCATCGATCTGCTGCGCGAAGATGGCACACGCTGCAACGTTGCTGTAGAGGAACAGCAGTTGACGCAAACTCGGGCGCTGGTAATAAATGCGAGCGATCCGCCACACCATTTTCGATTGCATGACCACAATGGAGACGGCATCCAAACTGCCGTTTTGCGACACGGCAGTGACGAGAAAAACTTGCAAAGCCGTCGTCCGGATCACCTCATCGGCTTGTTCGCCCAACATGCTTAAAGCCGCTTTGATGTCGTCCAGGGTCTCCAACGGACGGTCTTCAAGATGCGGATTTTGTTTCAACCTGCGGCGCAAGCGCTGGATATACAGTTCAAATTGCGGCGAGGTTTCGCTTTTTGGGGGAACCAGCGGTGGAGGAAGCCGCAAAAAATAATACAGCGGAATCAGCACACAGAGCACGTAAGTGCTGACAAGCGTCCATAAAACAACCGAACCGAGCGTTGGGGAAACACGGTCGGCGAGCGAAACGAGCTGGGCCGTTTGGTTGATGAGAAACAAAACGAACAAAACGACCACGATGATTCCTAGCGGCACGAGCAAACGAATGAGGCTTTGGCGCAAGTTCGTTCCCCCATCGCGTCGATGCTGCAAAGCGATCCTCTCCCTAGCCGTTTGCGCAGTTCGACGCATCCATCAGCGCACCATCAAAACAGCGTGGTAAACGACGCCCAAGGCCAACAATCCCGTTATCCGTGCAAGCCAGCTCGCCGCTTTGCGCAGCGGTTCGGTGTCCTGTCCGGCCCGCGCGGCACGTATCGTTGCAGGTCCGAGGAAAAAGTCATGCGCTATGCTGACGGCCAACATAGAAATAAAAAAGAGCATTTTCTTCCCGAATCTCGAACCGAAAGTCGTTTGGAAGAACGAGCCGTCCAGCACGTTTTCAATTGTGGCTCCGTGATGGATGGCCTGGATGACTCCGGTCAAGATCAAAATTCCAAGTAAAACATAACCGATGTTACGGAATCGCCGGCCTATTTCGTTCAAAAATTCCATGCGAACGTCCGACTGCATTCGTCGAACCGAAGGCACAGCGACAAGCGCTATGAAAAGAATTCCCCCGACCCAAATGATGGCGCCGAGAACGTGAATCAAAACAAGAATACTGTACCACGTCACCTCAAAATCCCCCGACCTTTTCTATCAGGCGTTCGCCCCGTCAATCGGGCCTTTCGTGTATGCGTGATGGCGGGGCGGATTCGCCAAAATTTCACGGCCTAGACTCTGCACTTGTTTAAACGCATCCGAACGTATGAAGGCAGAAAACGTCTCTTTGGATTCCCAATCGGAATAAATCAAGTAGGAATTTGGATTGGCTACGTCGCGATAAAGCCTGGTTTCGCGGTGGCCTTCGACGTTTTTCATGGCTTCCAAAGCTTCCATGGCAACCCGTTCAAATTCCTCGTTGAAACCCGGTTTTACGTCGTAATTGAGGCCAAACGTCACCATACAATCGCATCCTTTCGTCAAGGCAATCTGCTTCTACAACGAATCCCTCTGCCCCTATCATACCAGGAATACCCGACGTATGCCAACGTTGCAAACCTAAGGAATTTTAATAAAGAAGGATAAATCCGCACCGAAGATGATTATTATACAAAAATGGACACTCCAATAATTTAAGGAGGATTTTCATGCGTCGCTCGTTATCCGTTCTCCCCGTAATCCTTTTGCTCGCCTTGACGGCGTCGGGTGTCGCAGCCCAGCAGCAAAATGACACGCCGCAACCGCCGTTTGTCGACGAAATCATCGTCGAACCGGTGTTCACGGCAGCCGACATGCCGGACGGCGTAATGCGTGAGCCCATGACCATGGATTTCGCCTACGACGGCACCCTGTTTCTCACTGAACGGCGTGGTTTCATCAGCCAAATCGATCCGCAAACCGGCCATCGGATCGAACTCATCGACATGGCCAGTCAACTTGACGCATTTTATATGGAACCATCCGGCGGCTTGGTCGGCATGGCTTTGCAGCCCGGCTTCGATTTTCAGGAGAACAATCTCATTTACGTGGCGTATACGCCCCGCCTTTATCACCGACAAATTTCAACCTTCGAATATAAATTCGACGCCAATGGCATGCCTTATCTCGATCCCGCAACAGAAAACATCATTTACAAGTGGGACATCACCCACAGCAACAACAACGACAGCCGGCACGTCGGCGGAGACATCCGCTTTGGACCGGACGGGAAATTATATGTTGCGCTCGGAGATGAAGTGAGCGCAAGTCATAGCCAAGGATACGCCCCGATCGATCAACGGCCCGGATTCGAGTTCAACAACGCCCTGCTCACTTCACAAAACCCTATGCACCCGTCAGGGAAGATCCTTCGCCTCAACCCCGACGGGTCGATTCCGGAAGATAATCCCTTCATTGACGATCCGAATGTCCTCGACGAAATATGGGCACTCGGCTTCCGCAATCCGTTCCGAATTCACATCGATCCCGTTACCGGCTGGATACTCGTCGGCGACAACGGTCCGGATGCAGGGGCCCCCAACCCCCTCCGCGGCCCGGCGGGTATGGGCACTTGGCGTTTGGTGTGGGAAGGTGGCCAGAATCATGGCTGGCCCATTTGTACCGGAGCCAACGAACCTTACATGGAGTACGATTTCGCGACCGGTATCAGCGGCGAGCCTTTTGACTGCAGTGAAATAACTCCCGCCCTCGTATGGATTCCCTATGCTCAGACGTGGCAGTTCCCGGCACTCGGCACCGGCGGAACCTCGCCCCTCGGCGGCGTGATCCTCCGCAAGCCGGCTGAGGATGCGCCTTATCAATGGCACGAGCACTACCTGAATCACTGGTATCCGGCCGAATTTTCGCGGGGCTTTATCGCCCAAATCAAGCTCGAGGACGGTGGGACAAAACTCCCGGAACACTCCAACTGGCATGATCTCGGGTTGAACGCTCCAGATGATTACGGACAAGTACCGCCGCCCCCCGGTCTCGAAGTCAACGTCTGGCTCAGCGGCTTCATTCAGCCCATTGATTTGCGTCAAAGCCCCGACGGTGCTCTTTATCTTCTCACCATGGGCAGTGGCTGGCGCGTGCCGAACGCCGATGCCGGCATCTACCGCATTTTCAACAAAACCCAATACGACCCGCCCGCAGCGGTGGCCACAGCAACGCCGTGGTCAGGCCAAGCACCGCTCGAAGTGACCTTTTCCGCCGCCGGCTCCTATGATACCGAAGGATCCGGCATCCAATCGTACATCTGGGACTTTGGCGACGGCCACACCGCAGAAGGTGTTGAAGTTGCCCACGTCTATACGGAAAACGGCATCTATGAGGCAAGGGTTGAAGTGATGGGCTCATTAGGCAACATCGGCGTGTCGCAGCCGATTGTCATTGTGGTGGGCAACACGGCGCCCGAGCCCGTCATTGAAAATCCCGTGCTGGGCGCCTTGTATGATCGGAATCAAGTCGTGCCGCTCCGTGGAAGCGCATGGGATCCCGAAGAAGGTGAACTCCCTCCTGACTCCCTGCAGTGGGAGGTACTTGTCCATTACACAAGTCCCCAGGGACCTCAGACCAAAGTGATATTGGAAGCTGCAGGATCAACCGCTGCATTCCAAATGCTCGATGACGCCGAGATCAATTGGCACGGCGATGTCACCTACACCGTCCGATTGTCGGCCACCGACAGCCAAGGGCTTTCCAACACGGTGGAGCGCCGCATTCGCTACGCCCGGCTGCAAGCGCAAATTGCGGATGCCTTGCACGATTTCACGTTGGAGCCTACCGACGCGCCTGACGGCGAGCAGCACGCCGTAGCAAATACGCAATACGCATACCTCGCCTTTGATGGTGTGAACCTTTCCGGCCGCGTCGTCGGCTTCCTGCAGGCCAAGTCGGAAAGAGGAGCGCTCATGGAGCTGCGCAGCGGCAGTCCGGATGGCGAAGTGCTGGCCACATTCCCCATCCAGGCAGGCGGTCAATGGGAAGTTATTCCAATTCCCGCAGCGGAATGGGAAGGCGTTCACGACCTATACCTCGTTGTCGCTTTGCTCCACGAAGGGAGCGTCGCCATCAGCTGGCTCCAATGGCTCGGTCCCGGCACGGATTGAACTTGTATGGACAACCGCGCATCAATCGCCAAAGGGCTGCCCGAATGGTCGGGCAGCCCTGGAGCTTAGGAGGAGGAACACGCCGTCCGGCGATTTCGCAGCAGACGTCGTGTTAGGATATGAGAAGAGCATGACAAGGGAGGGGAATGCAAAGCAAAGCTTGCATTCGCAAAGCTTACATTCGCACCACTTGTCAAGCGACCGATTTGCTCTATAACCTACGGCAATTGGCAAACAGACATATGTTTGTCCGCAGCCCAACGCAATCTACTGGCTCATCTATCACTCTACCGTGAAAATCCGACTCGACACAGGGAAATTCCTACTTGATAAATAGGGACAAATGACCCTGGTCAAATCGCGCTCTTCGTTCGAAAAAGGAACGTTCTCGCCGGGCTTACAGCCGAAAAACGATACCCATGAGTGCTGCACCGGCCAAGCATACTACCGGGTGCCATTTCAACCGGTGAATCAAAACAAAAACGACGGCAAAAACCCCGAGTGCGGATAGATTGAATACGTCGAACACGTTGCCGTCTGCCCAGCTGCCCGAGTGCAGCAGCTCGTGTCGTCCCATTTGTATGGCTACCGAGCCGATTAAACCGGCAACGGCGGGCCGAATGGCTGAAAAGCCGCCTTGAACCAAGGGGTGGTCTCCATAGTTTTTGAGGGTCTGTGCGAGCAAAACGATGATTATCACCGAAGGCGTCACCACGCCTAGCGTGGCGATGATGCCACCCCACACGCCGGCGATTTCGTATCCCATATAAGTTGCGGCGTTGATCCCAATGGGGCCGGGAGTAGACTCGGAAATCGCAATCATGTCAAGCAGCTGATCCGCAGTGATCCATCCGTAGCGATCGACCAGTTTCTGCAAGAAGGGAAGTGCGGCCAAACCACCGCCGATCGTGAACAAACCGATCTTCATGAATTCATAAAACAACGTGCCATAAATGGTCATTCGCTGCTGTTCTCCTTTTGCGGAGCTCGCTTCGCCAGCTGCGCGCTTGACCGCAGCGCCTGAACAACACCAACCGCCGCAGCGATGACGATCACCCAAATGGGCGAAACATCAAAAAAACCAATCGCGCCCAGAGCTCCGATGAACAACACGGCGCTTGCTGCGTTTTTCACCGTCTGCCGTCCAAGATTCAGCACCACGGAAGCAATCAGCGCAACCACCGCGATCCGTATGCCGGCAAATGCGTGCTGCACGGCGGCGAATTCTTGAAAACGCTGCAAAAACGCTGCGATAATCGTAATGACTACGACGGACGGAAAAACAACGCCGAACGTTGCTGCAATGGCCCCAGGAACTCCACGCCGCTCATGGCCGATAAAAGTGGCGGCGTTCACCGCAATCACACCGGGCACCGATTGTCCCAGAGCAAAATAATTCAATAGGTTTTCTTGACTGGTCCATCCGCGCTTTTCGACGAGCTCACGCTGAACAATCGGCAGCATGGCATAGCCTCCGCCAAACGTAACGCTGCCGATACGAGCAAAAGCCCAAAAAATTCGCCATAACTCCCTCACGCGTCAACCGCCTCTTCCTTCACTCGTCCCCACCCCCGTCGTCCGCCGCAACGCGCCGTGCGGAAGCAGCGCATGAACGCCGTGGACCCCTCCGTTCACCACTTGTGTAATGCGAAAATCGACGACGACTGAAGCTAAAGCCAGAGCCTCTTTGCGTTTCAGTCCATACAGCTCTTCCATCAGATCGAGCATACCGTCAAGCGCGAGCATCATCGCCTCATGCAAATCTTCATGCAAGCCCATCGTGACCCATCCCGCAGGGGTATGGGCCCGCGGCATGGCGAGTTGGAGGTCAGGCTCCAGAAAGAAAGTCAGCTCAACCCGCTCCATGGGGCATTCAATAGCCACGCCCGCCACTTCACCGTCCGCTTGCAGCGCATGTCCGTCGCCTACCGAAAACAAACCGCCTTCCACCGGGATCGGCAAGTACAAGGTGCTGCCGACGACAAGTTCTTTGCAATCGAGGTTCCCACCGCAAAATCGGGGCGGACGTGTGGAATGCAAGCCCGGCTCGTTCGGCGGCATGCCCATTTGCCCCATAAACGGGCGCAGTTTGACTTCGTGTCCGAGCGAGTTCCGGCCAATGAGGGCGTCGGGATCGAGCTCCCATGCCAGCACGGCCATCGGCGGATCATCGAGCCCGAGCAAGCGATTGACGGCCCAATCACCACCGCCCGCCGTGGTCCAGCCCCATGTTCCCACCCGAATATCATCGACTCGCACCGCAAGAGTCATACCGGGCTTGGCACCTCGAATCGCGATGGGGCCGATCAGCGCATGCCCTGCGTCGCGCTGCGGATCTCTCGGATGAAACGTGCGCGGCTGGGCGCCACCGAAAGGCGGCTCCAAATGCCAACGGGAATCAAGCGTAGAGAAACATACCGTGTCACCGGAATGGATGGTAAGGATCGGGGGAAATTCGCGCGAGTAAGTGCCGTGCAAAGTTTCCGGGGTGGGCTTTACTTCGTAATAAGCCATGGTGGAATCGCTCCTTGCATCTACCGACTCCACTGGCTTCACTTCTGTAATGGCACCCGATTTACCTCTTCAATGCAGCGGGGGCAGGCTGAGGCCGTCCGATGTAGTATCCTTGCCCGTAATCGACGCCATACTCGGCCAAAAGCTCGATGGTCCGTTGATCGGGAATGTGTTCGGCGATAGTCTTCAGGCCCAGACCGCGGGCGATGTCCACCATGGCCCGTACGAGATGACGATCAATAGGATTGTGCACGGCATGCCGAACAAATCTGCCGTCGATTTTTAAAAAGTCGAGCGGCAAATTGCGCAGTTGATCAAAAGCCGAAAATCCGACTCCGAAATCGTCGAGCGCAAAGCGGCACCCCGCCGCTCGCAACGTATTCATGAAGGCTTGGGCTCGTCCCGGGTCGGCGATCGCGGTAGATTCGGTGATTTCCAGAACGAGCCGGGACGGATCGACACTGCGGCATTCAAACGCCTGCAGGAACATCTCCAGCAGCTGATCGTCGCAAAAGGCGTTTGCCGACAAATTCACATGCAACGCGTAGACTTCCGTTTCTCTGCCGTAGAAAAAGGAAGACACATATTGGATGGCACGTCCTACCACCCAACGGTCGATTGCGGAAATAAGGTTCGAGCGCTCGGCAACCCACAAGAAGGAGTCAGGCCCGATGACATGGCCCCCGCGCTCTTTCATCCGCAACAAAAGCTCGTAACTGACCACTCGGTTTCGATGCAGATCGAGTATCGGCTGCCAATACAATGTAAACCCATCGTTCCGAAGGGATTCATCGATTTTGTGCTCCCAATAAAGGCGTTCTTCCGCTCGTTTCCTGCCAGGCTCCGGACTCGTGCACATCTCCAAACGGTTGCCGCCGCCGCTTTTGGCAGCGTACATGCCCATTTCCGCACCGACCATTAAGCTTTCGGCGTTGTCGGCGTGATAAGGATATAGCGCGAGGCCCGCACTCACTCGGAGGTGAATGCGTCGGCTGGCGAGCGAAACAGGCCGATTGCCCAGCAACGCCAATAGGGTTTGCCCGACTTTCTGCGCCGTTTCGAGGTCCGTCTGCGGCAGCAAAACCGCAAATTCGTCGCCGCCGAAACGTGCCAGTACGGCGCTGCTGCGAAGGCCGGACTGCAGCCGACACGCGACCAGCCGTAAAACTTCATCCCCTGCCCGATGGCCGAACGAATCGTTGATGTCCCTGAAATGGTCAACGTCAAACAACAACAACGCCATCGCGCCGGACTGATGCTTTACGGCTAGCAGCGCATCATGTAATAATTTGTAAAAATACGGACGGTTGTAAAGTCCGGTTAGAGGATCACGTGCAGCCCAATCGTTTATTGGAATGCGATTTTCCGTTACCTTCGCCTTGCTGTGCAACACGTGACCTCCTCACTGCGCTTAGCTCGCCGTCCGATTCTTTTTGTCACGCAGTGAGACAGCAAGCTCAACCACGCCAAGCTCCGTGTTGAGCGGAATAATCAGGCGCGGTATGCCAACGCTCGAGAGATGCGTCCCTGCGCCGACGATTAAGTTCGGAGGCGAAATGGAGCAGTTGATCCCTTGCTGCTCAAACAGCGCCGCGGCTTGACCCGAAATGACGTTGCCGAGCTCCGCAATGGCGCTGCGTGAAGTCTCGTCAAATTCGTTGTGTTCCTCCCCGATCATGACCGACACCATGCGATTGACCGTTCCCCGGTCGGTGCCGTAGAGCACTGAGCCTTCCACCTGGCCCGTAACGCCGATGAGCACGGTCACTTCCTGGGTCGTGAATTCCTCGTGGGCCACGGAAAGCTCTCCGCGCTTCACGTCCGCACCCAGTTCCGCCTCGAGCACACGAACAGCAGCAACAGCGAACGGCTGAATGAACTCAACTTGCATCGTCTCACTCCTCGATCACACAATCCGGGAAATTGCTTTTGTCGTCTGTTCGGCTAAATCGATTTCGTAATAAGGATCAACCTCGCGGCCTTCCGCATCCCAAAGAATTCGAACACAAGGGCGAGATGCCAGCGGCCCGCGCACACCGGTTACGACGCCTCTTTCTCCGGTATTGAGCTCAACCTCGATACCGACCGGATAAGGGTGCACTGCGTTGCGAAAAGCTTTCACTGCGGTATGGTCGAATTCAAAACCGACACCCGACATCAACCACTCGAGCGCGTCGTGAGGCAACAGCGGATCCACTTCGCGGTGCACCGCCGCTGCGTACGCATCCACAACGGCCATCACCTTGGCGAGCGGGTGAATGTCTCTTGCCAAAAGTCCTTTCGGTTTGCCGGAGCCGTCGCATCGTTCAAGATGTTGAGCCACGATGGTTTTGACAAAGGGCGACAGTCCGGTGATCGTATTCGCGATTTGCTGCGAGAGGAGCACTTTGTCTCCGTAAGCCGGCGTCGCAACGTCACCGGTGATATACGCGGCTTCAACCACGTCCTCACCCATCTTCCAAAGGCCCAAGTCTTTCAAAAAGGCTGCAATGACCATGTGACGCGCCTGATCCCTGCCGCCGATGCGCAACAGCGTCCGGGCGGCAAGCAGCGCTACATTTAACGAATGAGCCATCCACCGATGGATTGCCTCGCCGACGTTCGGATAGTAGAGAAACGACGGCGGCCCCGCTTCGAGCTCATCGCATATCGTCCGCGCCCAATAAACCAGATCTCGCAGCCATGTGCTGAGATCAACCCGGTCGGATTCTTGCACGGCCGTCACAAGACGCCGCAAAAATCCTTCAAGCTGGCTATGCGTGACCGGATCAAGCGCCTCTCGACTGTCGATGCCGACATATCTCGGATCATCGACAAAAATGCGTTGAATTCCGTTCTCCTGCAGCCAATCGATCACGTTCTGGGTCAACTTGACCCCTTGCTGAACAACTGCTACTCCACGCTCATTCGCCACCGGACGAGCCAAGATTTGACCTACTTGCGCGTCCTTGGCCCATACCCTTCGCATCCGGTTCCCTCCTTGAGTTGTGATAAGTGATCTGCAGCATTCAACCCGGCGCCTTTCTATCCAGCGGCGAATCGATATAGAACGGGCGTAAGAATGACATCCTTTTGCCCTACCTGGCTCATTGTCGCGATTCCAAGTTTTCGGTCCCAGCGAAGCGTTCTGCCTGATGTGCCCCCAAGACGCTCCGCAATGATCGGGATACGATAATCAGCCAACACCTGCCGGATGCTTTCAATGTTACGGCTTCCTATGTCTCCCATTTTTTTGAGCTGCAGCATTTTGGCTCCGCCTACCATTTGGGCCCGTACGTTCCGCTCGTCGCTGCCCAGTTTGCGAAGCTCAGCGAGCAAAAACGGCACCGCGGTGTCTACATACTTGCCCGGCTGAGAGACGGCACCCAAACCGGGACTCTGAGGCAGCACAATGTGAGCCATGGCTGCATTTCGGCCAACATGATCAGAAAGGATCAGGCCGATACAAGATCCCAGGCCGTAAATCACCCAAGTACCCTCGGCTTGATGGCCGACAATAGACTCACCGAGCCCGAGGCTGACCACGTCACTCGGTGCGATCATACCAGTGGCATTTCCCAAATTCATCACTTGCTCCCCAAGCGCCGGATGTCTTCGACATCGGTCACCCATAAGAGAAAAGCGGTGACGGTGCCTTCTTCTTGAGCGAAAGTCGTTCGAATTACCGGCACTTGTGTTCTCCCCTCTGCCGCCGCGACAGCGGCCAACGTTTCCATGAGAGCCCCCAGCATGTCCCGCACAACCTGGGGCGGAGTAGGCGCGGCATAGATGCTGAAATAATCGGCAAGGTAATTAAGGAACGAACTGCCGACAATGTTGCCGATTTCGCCTAGCGCCGAATCCACTAAGGCTTCATCCGCGGCTTCCGGACCTAAAACGGCTTGGGCTATGGCCTCGGCTTCGTCGGTAGAAAACACGAGGAGCAGATACCCCGAAAGATCACCTTCTACCTGATAAAAAGCTGCTGCCACGAGGGTCTCGGGATTGTCAACGGGCAACGACGGCAATTCCAGCGGATCATGATAGGTCACGGAAATTTCCGCCGGATTGAAACGCCGTTCGATGATTTCTGAAAGTGCTTCCCCCGCTTTGAGCAGCGCCTCTTTAATTACCTTCTTCGGTTCGGCACCGCGCTGCGCCATCTCCTCACCCCGTTTCTTTTTGATACAAGAAGGGGCCCGCCGTACGAAGTCCATAGTTGCCCGGGTTGAAAATGCTTTCGGTACTTCCGATCATGAGATAGCCGCCAGGCACCAACGATTCGGCAAAGCGTTGATAAATCCGTTCTTTAGCTTCGTCGGTGAAATAAATGACGACATTGCGGCACAGAATTAAATGAACGCCTTGCGGATACGGATCGGAAAGCAGATCATGCAAACGAAACTCAACGAGTTTTTGAATGTCTTCGTTGATCTTCCACTGTCCGTCTGCAGTGCGTTGAAAGAATCGGCGGCGCCTCGCTTCGGAAACCTCGCGCAGCTTGTCTTCACCGTAAACGCCGGCCCTGGCCACCCGAAGCGCTTTCGCGTCGATATCGGTACCTAAGACGCGGTGACGCACCCCGTCCTGCTGTTCGGCCAGAAGGATCGCCATGGAATACGGCTCGGCACCGATGGAGCAGCCTGCACTCCAGATGGTCAGCCTGCGAAATCGGCTCCGTAATTCAGGGAGCACCTCTTTCTCCAAAACCTCGTAGCGCTCTGGGTTCCGGAAAAATTCCGAAACATTGATCATCAAAAAGTCCTTCAAATGCTGCAAGGCCTCTTCATCTAGTTCAATGAGCCTGGCCAAAGCGAAGAAATCGGCAACACCAACCCGTTTGAGATAACCTGTCAAGCGCCGAATCATTTGCCGGCTCTTATACGCACTGAGATCGATACCGGTCAGCTGCTTCAGTTTGCGTCCGAGCAGCTCGTATCCCGGATGCTCGGAAACATCCTCGCTCCGGGCCGCGGCCGGAAACTGAATCATATCTCCCCCGTCCCCCTCTTCACTCAGCCTGTCGTCGAATGGAGTTGAGCACGTCGGCGAACGGTTTGTTCGAGAAGCTCCGCCATCTCGGAAAGCGGCACCACCTGATCGGCTTGCCCCATTTCAATGACCGCCCGGGGCATCCCGAACACAACACAGCTGGCTTCGTCCTGTGCGAAAACGATACCGCCCGCCTGCTTGATGCGCCTGGCGCCACGCGCACCGTCCATGCCCATGCCCGTCAGGACGACTCCGATCACACCGCTGCCCCACACGTCAACTGCAGATTCCATCGTCAAATCGACCGCAGGACGCACGCCCAAATGCGGTTCGCTCGAGTCGAACTTCATGCGCCCTCGCTTGTCAAAACGCAAGTGGAATCCGCCCGGAGCCACCCACACTTCGCCCGCCTTGGGGATGACGCCTTCCTTGGCTTCGGCCACATCCAAGCTGCTGTTCTTGTCCAAACGAGCGGCAAGCGACGCGGTAAAACCGGCGGGCATGTGCTGCACGATGACCACGGGAGCCCCGAAATCGCCCGGCAAGCTGGAAACAAGCTCTACAAGCGCTTTGGGGCCGCCGGTGGAGCTGCCTACGATGACGAGCTGCCGGGTGAGCTGACGCTTCGTTCGGGCTGGGTGCGGTGAAGTCGAGCGGACGGACGGTGCACGCCGCGGCCTCGCGTCTTCCAACGGACGCACCCGCGCCGTCGCTGCGACACGCACTTTGCTGATGAGCTCTTCCGCTACTTCATCGATGTTGAGCGATATCGCCCCGCCCGGTTTGGCGACGACATCAACCGCACCGAGAGCAAGCGCTTCAATCGTGGCCGGTGCCTGTTGTGTCGTCAAGCTCGAAAGCATGACCACCGGAAGCGGATTTTCCTGCATGAGCCGGCGCAGCATCGTCAGCCCGTCCATCACCGGCATTTCAACATCGAGCGTAATGACATCCGGTTTCAGCCGCTCGGCCGCTTCGAGTGCCTGCTGTCCGTCTCGGGCCGTTCCGACGACTTCAAAACCGGCATCCCGCAAAATCCTTGAGACCATTTGGCGCATCAGCGCCGAATCATCGACGACTAAAACCCGAATCTTGCGAGCCATATCAGCCAACCTGCTTTTTCACGGCTCCCGTAACGACTTCCGGCTGGAACGGCTTGACAATAAAGTCTTTCGCCCCGGACTTAATGGCCTCGATCACGGTGCTTTCCTGACCGAGCGCCGAGCACATGATGATTTTCGCGTCGGGATGTTTCGACCGAATGACCCGCAGGGCTTCCAAACCGTCCATCTCAGGCATGGTGATGTCCATCAGCGTGATGTCAGGTTTATGCTCATCGTAAGCAGCTACCGCTTCGTGGCCGTTGCTCGCTTCGATCACCTCATGACCGTCCGCCTCAAGGACCTTTCTCAGGCGCATTCGCATGAACGCCGCATCGTCCACAACCAAAACTAACGCCAAAATCGGTCACCTCCGAAATATGCCGCTACGTTTTTAAGCAATGGCTCTGACAGCCTTTGACAGGCCTGCCGGATCGACAATCAGCGCCACTCTGCCATCCCCAAGAATCGAGGCGCCGGAAATGCCCGGAACGTTGCCGATAATGGGTCCCATCGTCTTGATAACGATCTCTTGTTCACCGAGCAGGCGATCGACCTTGACTCCGATGGGTGAAGATCCTGAGTTGAGCACAACAACCGATACGCCGGCGTTGTCCGTGGATTTTACACGCCACGCATCGCCCCAAATGGCGGCCGGGTTGAGAAGAGGCACCATTTCGCCGCGCACTTGCACCATTTCCCAGCCACGTGCCCGATGAACGTCTGACGGGTAAATGTGAATGACTTCCGTGACGTTGGAAAGCGGTACGGCAAACACGTGGCCGACGATTTCTACCATCAAAGCCTGCAAAATGGCAAGCGTCAACGGCAATTTGATGGTGATGCGAGTTCCTCGCCCTTTCGCCGTCTCCAGGGTGATCGAACCGTTCACGCGCTCGACGTTTCGTTTGACGACGTCCATACCGACGCCACGCCCGGAAACCGTGCTGACATCCGCTGCCGTGCTGATCCCGGGTGCAAAAATGAGTTCCGCCGCTTCCATATCCGAAAGGCGTTCAGCTTCATCTTCTTGAATAACCCCGCGCTCTATCGCTTTTCTCTTCAACTTTTCAATGTCAATACCGCGCCCGTCATCGGCGACTTCAATGTAAATGTGGTTTTCCTGATGGTAGGCGGACAAGCTGACGACGCCTTCTTCACTTTTGCCCAGCCGACGCCGTTCTTCCACGGGCTCAATGCCGTGATCGACGGCGTTGCGCAGCAGGTGGATCAGCGGATCTCCAATTTGCTCGATGACTGAACGATCGAGCTCGGTTTCTTCACCAGACATTTCGAACCGAATCGGTTTGTTCAACTGGCGCGACAAATCCCGAATCATGCGCGGGAACTTCTTAAACAGCATATCGATTGGCATCATGCGAGCCTGCATGATGGTATCTTGCAAATCACCCGTCACGCGGCTGAGCCGATTGGAAACTTGAATGAGTTCTTCCTGCAGCTCGAGCTGACTCATATTGGCCACACCGAGCTGCGCCAAGCGCGTGCGATCGATAACCAGCTCGCCCACTAAATTCATCAATGTGTCGAGCAGCCGTACATCGACACGTATGGTCTGGCCCAAACTTCCGCCGCTCGGAAGCGGCCCGCTCAACGGTACGCGGCGTTGTTCAGCCGCGGCACCGCCAGCCGGGGCTTGGGCATTTGTGCTGCGCGGCGTTTCCTGCTCGGCCGGCTTCGGCTTGGGCGGTGTCGGCGCATCCGCCGGCGCCTGCTTGTCCTCAGCTTCGGACGGCGGCGCAACGTCGGCGTCAGCCCCCAGCGGTTCAACCGCAATGATTTCGGGGATTTCCTTGATCTGGTTGACGATGGTTTCCATGGCCGCGCCCGACGCTACATAAACGGTCAATTCACGGGCATCGCTTGCCCCGCTCTCAATCTCCCCCCGTTCCGGCTCGGTTTGGACAATGGGTGTGTGATCCTCAATGACCAAAAGAGCTTGATACGCCCGCACCGCCGGCATCGGTGCATCCGGGGCGATCTTGATGACAAGGCCCATCGCCGGACTCGCTTCCGCCGCGCCATCGGCAGACGGAGCTTCCGGCGCTTTCGTCGCCTCCGCCGCGGCGCTCGCCCCAGCACTCGCCGTTCCGGGCCCCGCCGTCAGCATCTCCATGAGCTCGGTGAGCGAGTTGATCGCCTGGGTGACGTCCACTTCTGCGTCCGTACCCTTTTGATCGATGACCACCAAGCCGGCTCGCAGCACATCGACGCCTTCGAATAGGCGATCAGCCAATTCGGTTGACATTTCAGCCTCGCCTTGGCGCACCAAATCGAGCAAGGATTCCATGACATGCGTCAAACGAGCGATGTTGTCGAAACCGGCAGTGGCCGCTCCCCCTTTCAGGGTGTGAGCGGCCCGAAAGATGCTTTGAATCAGCTCGCTGGAATCCGGCTCTTCTTCAAGGGCGATGAGGCTCTCCTCCATCAGCTGGATCTGCTCAACCGCCTCTTCGAAGAACAACTTGATTTCTTCGGGTGTCAACTCGAATCCCGCCATGAGCACCCCTTCTTTCCAGGCAATGCCTACTCGGTGTTTTGCATGTCTCCGACAAATTCCGCGAACGCCTCTCTCTCCGTCGTCGTAAGTACACGATTGACATCAAGAAGAATGATGAGTTGATCATCCAGTTTGGCGATCCCGGAAATGTACTGCGATTCAACCGAGACCACGTACGGTGAAGGAGGCCCGATGTCGGCCGTGTCGACTTTCAACACTTCGGTGACGCTGTCGACGATCACTCCGACAGTTTGGTCGTCCATTTCGATGACGACGATGCGTTGATCGTTGTTCGCTTCACCCGGCTCAAATCCAAAGCGCTTGCGCAAATCGAGAACAGGAATAACGCTCCCCCGGAGATTGATGACCCCTTCAACGAAAACCGGTGTTTTGGGCACCCGCGTGATCGCGGGAACCCGGATGATTTCTTTCACATGATGGATATCGACACCATAGGTCTCTCCCGCTACGTAGAACACCACCAGCTGGCGATGATCCGACGCATGCTGGGCTTGTAATGCTCCGTCCATTTCAGCACGCCCCCCCTAAGCGTTAATCCTCATTTAGACTTTGAATTGAGCCACGAGCTGCCGGAGCTGCTGTGCGACCTCAGCCAAGGACTGCGCTGACTTCGAAACCTCCTCATTCGATGCGTTCATTTCTTCCGCCGATGCGCTCACTTGCTCAGCCGAAGCTGCCGTCTGTTCCGAAACTGCAGCGATGCTCTCCATGGCATTGGCCACCCGGTCGCTGTGAGAGGCCATTTCCTCGGCCGCCGCCGAATTTTCTTCCGTGACGTGATTGACCTCCTCAAAGGCTGCGACAAGCTCGTCGATTTGTTCGGTCACGGTCTGCGTTTCGAGCGAAATCGCCTGAATTTGTTCGTTGGTCACTTCCAAAGCGTTCAGGATTTCAGCCAACGCGCCACCGGCTCGCTGTGCGAGTTCCGTACCGCTTTCGACCTTGCTCGTACCCAACTCCATGGCCGCCACGGCTTCAGCAATGCCTTCGCGCATGTTTTCGATCAGATGGGTGATCTCTTCCGCCGAGCTGGCCGAACGCTCCGCAAGCTTTCGCACTTCGTCGGCAACTACGGCAAAGCCCTTGCCGTGATCTCCCGCCCGCGCAGCCTCGATCGCGGCATTGAGCGCCAACAGATTCGTCTGTGCGGCGATGTCTGAAATCACCTGGACGATTTCACCCACACGCTCCGAATGCTCGCCGAGGCGGCGAACTTTTTCGGCCGTCTCCAACACGCTCGCCCGAATTTCCTCCATGCCGCTGACCGTCCGCTGTACCGTCTGTCCGCCTTCCCGAGCCACTTCGACGGTTTCCCGGGCCGATGCCGCCATTTCATTCGCGTTGGCGGCGACTCCTTGAACCCCGGCAGACATGCGGCTGACGGTTGCCGTCGTGCGTTGGACGACTTCAGACTGCTGCTGGGCACCCTGAGCGATTTGATCGATCGCACGGCGCAGCTCTTCTACGGCCATCACTGTGTCTTGAACGATGCGGCTTTGATCGCCGGTGCCGGCGGCAACTTGGCTGATGGTTTCCGCAATTTGCTCTGTCGCGCGCGCCGCTTCTTCGGTGATGGCCGTCATTTCCTCGCTGCTCGCATTGAGCTCGTCGCTCGTCGCTCGAATCTCTTGCACCATCTGGCGCAGGTGATCGACCATCAGGTTGACGTTGCGGGCGAGCTGTCCGACTTCGTCTTGGCTTCGAATGTCCGCTTTCACCGTGAGATCGTTGTGCGCCACCGCTTGCACGACATCGCTCAGTCGCCGCATCGGGCGAACAACCCAATAATTCATCAAGAACCAGCCGACAGCGACCACACCGAACCCAATCGCCAACAGCACCGCCTGGATCCAAAGCGAGAAATTGATTCGCGACTCGGAGCTTTCGCGCAGCGCTTCGACGACCGAATTCATGGTCGCAACGAACGTTTCACTGTCCGCCGCGATGTCCCGGATGGCCTGACTCGTATTGCCGAGCACCCGAGCAGTAACGATATCGATATTGGGGCTGAAAGCGGCCCACTCCGTTTTGAGTTGTTCAAAACGTTCCAGCGCCACCGGATCCGTAATAGCCTGGATGTCGAGCTCTTCATCGCCGTTCTCCAAAATCGCGAGCGCCTTGTCGATCTCCTGCTGTGTCGCCAGCAGGCTGGGTATTGCGTTCGGATCACCTTGCAAGACAAGCAAAGCATCTTTGGCCAGACGCTGAATGAGCATTTGCTGCTCGGATGCGAGGTTCATCAAGCGAATTTCATCATTTTGACGATCGATGGATATGTAGGTGAGAAAGAAAATACCGATGATCAGCACGAGAAACAAGCCGAAATTGAACATTACTTTGGTTCTCAGGCTCTTTAACAAAGGTTCCGACCTCCCGATTTCAGCCCACAGGCTTCTGCCAGAACACAAGATGTGAAAAACCAGCCCCTAAACTGAAAGCCCTCAGGGCTGGCTCAAGGGTGGTTTGTCTGACCGAATACATACTTTTTTGTCAAGCAGATGCCCGGTATCCCAAGGAAAGGCAATCCGTCTTCCCACCGTTATATATCGGCATTTCCACTGCTTGGCTTTAGCAAATTGTAGATATCCAACAAGGCCGTTGTATATAATGGCAATGGGGCTCCGGGGGGAGAAAGGAAGAAGCGTTTTGACACGCACAACATTGGGTTTTTTGCTGATTGCAATCGGTGGACTCCTTGTCCTCGACCGCACCACGTCCATCGATGCGTGGGCCTTGGTCGTACAATGGTGGCCGCTCATCCTCATCGTTTACGGAATCGCCGACCTCATCCGAGGCCGCTCCAACACCCAAGGTTGGGTCGTGCTCATCATCGGTCTTTTGTTTCAAGCGCACAAACTCAACATTATCCATCGCTCGCATTGGTACTACCTCTGGCCGTTCGCCATCATCGCATTGGGCTTATGGCTCATCATCAGCCGTCCTCGCGCAGCCCGAGTCGACCGCACCAATCGAAGTGATGTCCTCGATATCACCACCATTTTCGGCAGTTCAAACGAAGTTCTCACGACGCAATCATTCCGGGGCGGCCAAGCATTCGTGCTTTTTGGCGATGTCGACGTCGATCTGCGCAACGTAAACTTTGCCGTCGAGCGGCCTGTCATCGAGATCAACGTCTTTTTTGGCGATTTGGAAATCATCGTACCGCGCCATTGCCGAGTCGAGTTCAAGCCCGTGGCGATTTTGGCCGAGGTAAAGGAAGATCTTTTAGACAGTTACGAGGAATCTTCCAAACCTGAAGCAACCATTTATATTCACGGCACCGTGCTGTTCGGTGCGCTGAAAGTACGAAACTAAGCCCGGAGGAGAACACCATGTTTCGCTGGCTGTTGTTTTTCCACGTCACTTGCGTCGCCCTATGGCTAGGCTCCATCAGTGCAGTCTATATTTTGCATCGCAAAGCCATGGCCGTTGGTAATAACCAACATGCACTCGCCATACAAACGACCCGTTCTGTGATTCGCGGCATTATGAACCCTTGTTCGATTGTCGTGCTGCTCACCGGCATCACCATGCTCATGCAAATGGGCCTGGTTGGGCGGGAGAGACCGTTCTGGCTCGCCTTTATGGAGCAGTTTGGCGGCTTCGTGATTTTGCTTTCCGTCGGTCTACTCACCTGGCAAATGCGTCGTCTCGCCGCATCTGCAGAGACACAAGCATCGCTCGGCAACATCAACCGCATCCTGACATGGATTGGCGCCGGAATTGTAGCCGTATTGCTTGTCGTACTCCTCCGCTTGGGATGAGCGGACTTGCCGCAGCGCCATTCGGTCGTTGTGCCAATCAGCGTTTCAGCTGCGTAGGATATCTGCGTTAGAAAAGTATGCGGAGACAACGATGCTTGTCGTCCTCATAAGGAGATGTCCAGCTTGGCAACAGACCTGACGGCGCAGGAAAACGAAACGACAAATCCGTTCGCCATGGCTCAACAGCTGCTACGCGAATCATGCGACACCATGGCTCTCGATCCGGACGTATACGAGCTGCTTAAAGAACCGGCAAGAGCATTGATCGTATCGATTCCCGTTCGGATGGACTCCGGGGAGATACAAAACTTTACCGGCTTTCGAGTACAGCACTGCGACGTTTTGGGGCCGACCAAAGGCGGCATTCGTTTTCACCCGAATGTCACGCTCGACGAAATGAAGGCGCAGGCCATGTGGATGACCTTCAAATGCAGCGTGATCGGTCTTCCGTTTGGCGGCGCCAAAGGCGGAGTGATTTGCAACCCGAAGACCATGTCCCCGGGTGAACTCGAACGCCTGAGCCGCGGCTACATTCAAGCGTTGGCGTCAAACATCGGCCCCGATAAAGACATTCCCGCCCCTGACGTTTATACCACCCCCCAAATCATGGGCTGGATGTACGATGAATTCTCGCGGATTCATGGCCGGAACGTACCGGGTGTCATTACCGGAAAGCCCATTGTTCTGGGAGGTTCGCTGAGCCGCAACGAAGCCACTGCTCTTGGCTGCGTGTTTGCCATCCGGGAAGCTGCAGCACGCAAGAACATCCAGCTCGATCAAGCGACCGCAGTCATTCAAGGATTCGGCAATGCAGGCAGTATCACCGCCAAAATGCTGCACGAGCTCGGCGTTACCGTCTTGGGGGTCAGTGATTCGAACGGTACGGCTGTTCACGAAAATGGGCTAAATTTGGAAGGCTTATTGGCACATAAGGCGAAAACAAGTAGTGTCGCCGAATTTCCGGGCAGCAAAAGCGTGCCGGCCGACGAACTGTTGGAATTGGAATGTGACATTCTGGTTCCGGCTGCTTTGGAAAACGTCATCACCCGCCATAACGCCCCAAAAATTCGGGCGAAAATCGTGGCGGAGGCAGCCAACGGCCCGACGACTCCCGAAGCCGACGAACTGCTTTACGCACGAGACATTTTGGTCATTCCCGACATTTTGGCCAACGCGGGAGGCGTCACAGTCTCGTATTTCGAGTGGGTTCAAAACCTGACTCAGCTGTACTGGACTGAGAGCGAAGTCAATGAACGCCTCGAAAGCATGATGGTTCAAGCGTTCGAACGTACATACGGCGTGCACGAGCAGCATCGCGTCAGCATGCGCATGGCCGCTTACATGGTAGCGCTTGAACGCATTGCCGAAGGATTGCGAGCTCGCGGCCGGCTCAAAACTTAACCTTTAAAAACTTGTGCGGGAAGGCTGCCGTGAGAGATGCTTGCATCCACACGCAAGTCTTCTCCCACGACGGTTGGACAAGTTGTAAAAAGGACTGCGGAGGTTCATATTTGGAATGACAACGCAAGGTGAAATTTTCGATATCACAATTGTAGGCGGTGGACCAACCGGACTCTTTGGTGCGTTTTACGCCGGATTGCGCGGCATGTCCGTCAAAATCATCGACAGCTTGGAGCAGTTGGGCGGACAGCTGATGGCTCTCTATCCTGAAAAGTATATTTACGACGTCGCGGGATTTCCCAAAATTTACGCCAAGGACCTTGTCGAGCAGCTGAAAGAACAGGCCTTCCAGTTTCCGGTAACCACTTGCCTGGGCGAAACGGTCCTGAATATCGGGCCGCGCGTCGACGGTGTCTTCACTCTCGAGACCGACAAAGGGAAGCACTACAGCCGGGCCATCGTCATCACCGTGGGCATGGGCGCCTTTACACCGAAAAAGCTCGATATCGAAGGGCTTGAAGCTTACGAAGGAAAGGGAGTTCACTATTTCGTCCCGAAGCTGAGTGAATTCTACAACAAGCGGGTCTTGATCGTGGGCGGTGGAGATTCGGCCGTCGACTGGGCGCTCGCACTGCACGACAAAGCCGACGTCACTCTCATTCACCGCCGCGACCGCTTCCGTGCACACGAAGCAAGTGTCGAGCAGTTGATGGCATCCCAAGCCAAGGTGAAGACCTTCTACGAGCTGCATGAAGTACACGGCGAAGGACACGTCGAAGAAGCCGTCATCATCAACAACCGCACCCAAGAGACCGAACGTCTCCAGGTGGACGAAATCATTTTGAGCTTGGGCTTCAATCCGGATGTCAAACTTGTGCGCAGCTGGGGACTCGAAATGGAGGACGGCGGCATCGTCACCAACTCCAAGATGGAAACCAACATCCCCGGCATCTACGCGGCAGGCGACATCGCTCAATATCCCGGCAAAATCAAACTGATCGCGTGCGGTTTCAGCGAAGCGGCCATCGCCGTCAACGTAGCGGCTACATTCATCAACCCGGACGCCAAACTGTTCCCCGGGCACAGCACAAGCCTCAAAATGTCTTAAACATCCGAAGGCCGGGGTGCCTGCTCGCCCCGGCTTTTTCTTTTGCGCATCCGCCGTCGGGCTGGAAAAGATAAAAAGAAAACACCCCATTCTTGCGAATAGGGTGCTTTCCCTCTGGGGTTGTGGAACAAGGGAAACAGGGGATGTTTCCGCCGATTCCAACAGGATCCTCCGAAGGGGAAGCACCGAAACGACACCGTGCCAGAAGGGACTCCGTTCGGCAGTCCGACCGTCATGGCCAGTTGCCTGGCTTTAGACTCGTGACTTTGCGTCCTTGGCTTTCGCCAAGTTTGCCCTGTTCGCTGCAAATCCCCATTCGTAGGCCTGTCGCAGAGTTTATACCACAAAAATACTGTTTCGTCAAGACAACAATTGCTGATATATGTAAAATACATCATCAAGTGCCGGCTGAAATGCGCCAGGCTCTTGCCACTTCCAGGCACGATACGCCTCACCGCCGATCCCTTTCAGCAGCTCGCTCGTGCGCACGATTTCGATCCCATACACCCAATTGGCCATGTTGATGACTGCCATCGCGTGACCAAGTTGAGACGTCGCGGCGGCCATGTCCGCGACCAAAATCGTGTCGTAGTCGCGATAGAACGCATCGTAAACCGTGTTGAGGACACACCCGTCCGTCACGAAGCCCCCCACGATGAGCGTGCGGCGATTGAAACGCCTTAACAGCAGCTCGAGTTCGCTGGCGTAAAAGGCGCTCCAACGCTGCTTGTCCACCACATAGTCACCGGGCTGCGGCTTCGCCGCCTCATGAAACGCCACTCCCTCCGAACTTTCCGCATAGTAGAGCGGTCGCCCGTGAGCGTCCAACGGCTCGTGCAATGCTGCATCCATTGCTCCATGGCAGTAAACGTGCCGCGTATAAATGACCGGAATGCCGTTTGCCCGACAGCATTCGCTCAATTTCACCGCGTGGTCGATCACTTCCGCAAAACCTTCAACACCATTGGACGACTCTTTTTGCAAATCGATCAGCAACAAAACGAGATCATCACAATTCATGCCCCTAGGCGCCTCCCTCGCGTCGCGTTCGACTTTTGGAGCTTGCTGACAACACTCGTATTCATCATATAAAATAGGTACCATATTGCTAATATTGAAAGGGTGCCTTGAACGATTGGCCTACCGCGGCGTCATTCGGTACAGCTACGCGATCTATGCAGCCATTGGTTCCACGCTGACCTTAGTCGGCCGGCTGATTCCCGCCATGGCGGCAGCGTTTAACGTGGGATACGATGCCTATAGCCCCTTTTATCTGATCAGCACGCTGTGCCACCTCATCACGGTATTTTCCGCTGGTGTGTTCGTCGAAAGCTTGGGGACACGCCGCTTCTATCGGCTTGGCCTGTGGCTGGCGGCCGCCGGCTGCGGCATCATGGTGCTGGCGCCGCAGTGGGCCTGGATTGTGGCCGGGTTCAGCGTCTTTCAAATCGGATTCGCCTTTTTGGCGGTCGGCCTGAACACGGTGGTTATCGATGCACGGCCCGAATCGCGCAGTCAAGCCCTAACCTATCTTCATCTGTTCTACTCGATTGGCGCCGTCGTCGGTCCGCTTTTTAGCCACATGCTGACAAACTGGTCCGGCCAGTGGATGACGCCATTCCTGGTGATCGGCATCCTTTTTGCCCTTCTCGGCCTCATGCTGCCGCTGTTCGAGTTCCCGGCCCGCAACCAGCCGGTCGAACGACAAACGTTCAGTTGGCAAAGCATGCGTATTTTGTTGAGCCCGGTCGTCCTATTCCTCGCCTTGACGACATCCCTCTATGTAGGAAGCGAACAAGGCATTTCAGTATGGATGTACACCTACCTCGTCGAGCACCATAACGCCGCAGACTTGTTCGGCGCTGCGCTTAATTCGCTTTTTTGGGCCGGTCTCACGTTAGGGCGACTTTTTTCAGGCAAGTTCAACGCACGGCTTGGCAACGCGAACGCCCTTGTTTTATTCATCGCTTGCGCCACGATTTCCCTTACGTTCGGTCTGTTCACGAATGCAGTCTGGCTTGTGGTCGTTTCCTTTTTCTTGAGCGGGTTGAGTTTTTCCGGTACCTTTCCTTCGCTCCTCGCTTTCGGCAGCGAAGTGGCACCAAGCCATTCCGCTGCAGTCAACGGAATCCTCCTTGCTGCAGCGAGCATCGGCTCGTCGACCCTTCCGGCCTTGATGGGGCACATCGCCGAAAACGTCAGTATTCGGAGCGCCCTGCTTACGGCCTATGGAACTACGTTGGCGTTGCTCATTTCGGTGCTGGTTGTCTGGCTCCTGTACAAGCGGACGCTCAATCAAAGTCAGGAATTGCGAAAACAAGAGATTTGACGCCGACTAGGGAGATTGGAAAAACGAGAATGTTGTTTACCAGCGCAAACACAGAACTTAGGGTCCGAAATTCATCGGAAACTCCGGTTGACCTACGAATGCAAGCGCTCTAGTATTAATGGCGTTGTGCTTATCAAAAATATGATGAAAAGAGGATAATGATCGTGCCCACCGTCACACGTACAGCGTCCATGCTTGAAATAATTCGTCAAGATCTCGAATCCATTCGTGCAGAACTGCTCAGAGCATTTATTGCGGCCAACGAGTGTCATCACGATCCACGGGTTCTTCAGCTTTCACGCAAGTTCGATCGTGTGCTCAACTTATACATGCGAGCTGTAAAGAGCGTTTCTAACGACGTGCACGATCTAGAAGTCGAATCAACTCTCCCAAATCAAAGGGCTTCGTCACAACCGTAGCGACATCCAAGTTTTCCGGCAGATACGGCAGCCCTGTGATCACGGCAACGGGCGTATCCTTATTCTTGACGGATAACTTCAGCATACGAATAAAATCTTTCGCCGAAACATGGCCCGGGTCGATATAGTCCATGATAATTCCCCAAAACTCGATACTGCGAATCATGCCCAACGACTCCGCCCGGGAAGATACGACATGCGGCGTATACCCAGAAGCAAGCAAAAAATCCTTTAACGCCCGCTGCAAAAAAGGTCCGTCCTCAATCACGAGCACACGACGCATCATCTTAAGCCTCACTTTTTTGCCATGGCACCGAATAATTTATGCGAGAAGCTGCTCGCCCCCGCCCCCTTCTTGCGAGTGGTCGGCATCCATGGCAAACTCACTGAGCTTGTTTACGCCATACGCCGACGTCTCACACCCCCTGTCGAGTTCATTTCGCCCTACGATTCGACAGATCCTTGCAAAATCCAATGAGGATGGCTTTTCCCCTCCACTTCGGTCGCCGTTCTTCCATTTTATTTGACTGCAGGATACAAGAATCACCATGGAGAATCGTCGATTCAAGCGGGAACGAACATGACGATTATTGCGACGTGAGCCACAATTCCTCGAGGAGGTATATCATGCGCTCTTTTGCCAACCGCCTGCGTCTTCTTGCTCCCTTATCACTGATGTGCATTCTCGCCCTGTCTCTACCGGTTTGGAGCGCCGAACGCATTTCATTGCCCGGTCATCTTCCGGTGGGAGAAACTGCTCGTTACGACCTCGTGTTTTTCAGCAGCCGCTCCTTCCTCCGGAACATCCATCAAGCAGGCGAGCTGGATTCGGCCATAACCAACGGAAGGATTACATTCTATTACGGCAATGAGCTCCGTGGTGATCGGCTGCCGTTGGAATACAGCATCCAAAACTTTTCCTATCGCACTCCTTCCTACATTGCAGCCGGCATCATAAGCAGCAATGAACGTTTTTCAGGGCAACTGAGCTCAACAGGCGATGTCCTTGCAGCCGAACTGCATCCTCGGCTGTTTGATCTCGGACTGTATATGGAACATATTTTCGGGCTGACCGTTTTCATCCCGCCAACGGACGCAGTTGCCGTCGGCGATTCCTGGCACCGTTCGATCCAAACCACAGTCACCGACGTTGCAGCTAAACCGTCATTTACTGGGATCGTCAACATCGACATCATCTACACGCTGCAAGCCGTCGATAAGAATGCCGGCGTGGCGCAAATCGTCTTTGAAGAGACGCGCACGCATACCGACTTGGCCAACGATGCCACCGAACGATATACGATCCGACGTGAATCGAACACATTCGGCATTATGGAAGTTTCGCTCGAAACAGGGCACGTGCTGTCCGCAGTTGCGCACAATCGTGTTGAAATCACGCGGATTCCACCATATCAACAGGCATTCGAAGGCAAAGCAACTATTGATCGACTGCAAATGCTCAGCGACATACGCCTGGAGCGTGTAACGGGCCCCGAGGAATAATCAAGCTTATCATCAAGTGTAAAGGGCACGGGGCGCTGCGAGCCAGTGAACCTGAGAGCTACGTTCTGAGCGGTTGTACGATCCACATAGGTTTTGGTGCACGTGACGCAATCAGTCTAGCGCAGAGTGGAGAAAACCAAGAATAGCGTTTATTGTATGGCGCATACTCTAATAAAAACGCCAGCCAACAAGTACGCCTCGATATGATCGGTTCAGCGATTTCTATAGAAGAAGTCGCTGAACCGATCTGCGTTCTGCAGCTAAGCTATAGGAAATCGGACATGCTCTAAACCGCACAGGCTCCGGCCCAAGGCTCAAGTTTGAGCCGTTCGTCATCCCCCACAGTCCGCCCCTCACGCACCTCTCAGCTATTCGCTCCACACAATCCGCCGCCCCTGACACTCCGAGCTCATGCGATGTCCAAACGCCTGCGCCGGCCGCTTCTGGCAGGTCGTCCCCGAGCAAATCCCCGGGATACGTCAACCGAAAATATTGCGCAAATGGTCACGAACTCCCCCTACATCGCCATAGCATAAGCCGAGGTGAGAGTAGGAATGGAAGTCTTCGGACCCTTGTTTCTCACTGTTGCAGTTAGTATTGATTCGCTCGGGGTCGGAATTACATACGGGCTGCGGCAGGTTCGCTTCGCACCTTGGTCTTTGGTGATCATAGGCTTATGCACATTGGGCCTGATGGGAACTGCGATGATATTCGGCCGGTTCTTCCAGCATCTCATCCCGCAACATCTTGGCGGCATGATAGGCGGGCTGATATTGATTGGCATTGGACTATGGCACACATTGCGATACTTGAAGGAGGCCAAAGCGGGTAAACGGGCAACCGCCAAGGCGCCTCACGGTGAAGAAGGGCAAACGGCTGCGGCAGCGGGCGACGACAGCGTTGAAACGTCGAACATTCTCACCGCCTTTCGCCTCCCGTACTTAGGCATCATGATTCAGATACTCCATGATCCGATGCAAGCCGACGCAGACGCCTCATCCAGTATCGACGTGCGTGAAGCGTTCGTACTCGGACTCGCACTCGGCATGGACGCATTCGGTGCTGGTTTCGGCGCCGCTGTAGCCGGATTTTCGTTCGTGATGATCCCACTTGTTGCCGCAGCTTCGATATTATTCTTGGTGTTGGGTTGCACACTAGGCCATTGGCGTGTATTGCAAATTGCAGGTCAGAACTTCATTTTTCTTCCCGGCATGCTCTTGATGGGCCTTGGATTGCTGCAACTGCTGTAAACACCTGTCGCCTACTTGCCTGCACGGAGTCAGGAGTCGGCTAGTTGTTCGTAATATCGCTCCCGAGAAGCCCGAATGACCTCCCAGGCAACGGCACGATCTTGCCAACCCCCAACCTCTGTCCACTTGGCTTCCAGGTCTTTGTACACCTGGAAAAAGTGCGTGATTTCACGAAGCAAATGCTGCGGAACGTCGTTCAGCGTTTTGACCCAGTTCCACTGCGGATCGTTCACCGGCACGCAAAGAATCTTTTCGTCCGGGCCGTTTTCATCTCTCATCTCAAACAGTCCGACCGGGTGAGCGCGAATGATGCATCCAGAAAACGTCGCCTCACCGACAAGAACAAGAGCGTCAAGCGCATCTCCGTCAGATGCCAGCGTATCCAAAACAAACCCATAATCGGCCGGATAGTGGACCGCTGAAAAGAGCATGCGATCGAGGTAGAACCGTCCGGTCTTCGGATCGTACTCGTATTTGTTTCGGCTCCCTTTCGGGATTTCCACCATAACTTCGATGTACGTCATGTCGTCCTCCTTGTCGTTCAAACACCCGTTGCCGGCGCACTAGCCGGCGTTTGGATTATTGCCTGCCGGTCGAAACTCCATGCCATTGATATTCTATGTACCCGTGCGCAAGGAAAAAATGGGTTTCGAGGCGAGGAGTCCCTCGCCTGAAACCCATGCTTAAACCGTTTGTAAAGGTAGAGCTCACTTTGGCGGCGTATAGCTCGCCGATACCCACGCAGCATTGTTCTTGCCGCTTTCGATGGCCCGATGGATGAAGTTCACGCCACGCGCACCGTCTTCAACCGTCGGGAAATCCAGGTCTTGCGGATCGGGTTCTTTGCCGGCGATGCGTGCAGCAATCGCTCGGGCCGCGTTGCGGTAAATGTTCGCAAATGCTTCAATAAATCCTTCGGGGTGACCCGACGGAATACGCGTGTAGCGCTTGGCGACATCCGAGAGATAGGCGTTGCCGCGCTTGTAGATTTCCTCCGGTCCGTCGTTGTACTTGACCGAGAGGTAATTGGGATTTTCCTGATGCCACTCCAAAGCAGCTTTCGTTCCGTACACGCGCAAGCGCAAGTTGTTCTCTTCGCCGACGGAAATCTGCGAAGCGTAAAGAATGCCTCGGGCCCCGCCCTTGAAGCGGATCAGCAGATTCGCGTCGTCTTCGAGCTGGCGTCCGGGCACGAACGTCGTGATATCGGCTGCCAACTCTTCCATCTCCAAACCGGTGACGTATTCGGCCAGGTTGGCGGCATGTGTGCCGATATCCCCAATGGCCGACGAAATACCCGCTTGCTTCGGATCGGTTCGCCAGCTGGCTTGCTTCGAGCTGTCTTCGACTTTTTCAGCGAGCCATCCCTGCGGATATTCGACGACAATCTTGCGAATCTCGCCCAATTTGCCGCTGCGCACGAATTCCCGCGCTTGCTTGACCATGGGATACCCGGTGTAGTTGTGTGTGAGAGCGAAAATGACGTTATGTTTCTTCACAAGGCGAACGAGTTCTTCGGCTTCTTCGACGGTGGTTGTCATCGGCTTGTCGCAGACGACGTGAAAACCGCGTTCGATAAAGGCCTTGGCAACCGGGAAGTGCATGTGGTTCGGCGTTACGATTGAAACAAAGTCAATGCGCTCGCCTTCGGGCAGCTGGCTTTCCTTTTCAGCCATCTCCTCATAAGAGCCGTAGACGCGCTGCGGATCGAGGTGAAGCGCCTCGCCTTGTTGCCGCGACTTTTCCGGTGACGAAGAAAAAGCCCCTGCCACGAGTTCAATTTCGCCATCGAGAGCCGCAGCCATCCGGTGGACCTCACCAATAAAAGCACCTGGGCCGCCACCGACCATGCCGTAACGTACTTTCCTTCCGATGGGCATGAGCCTACCTCCTTATAGCCCTAATGGCATGAAGTTCCATCACGCCGTGATAGTGGTAGCGAGAGCTTGTTTCTCGCCCACACTCTACCATATTTCGTCCTTTCCGCTCATGACCCTCTTTCAACTGTCCACAAATTGCCTGTGAGTTGCACCAAATAAGTATTCACACACAGAATCGATCGGTAAGACGGCCCAAGGGAGTGGAAAAACGTTCAGGCAAACGCCGGACGTTCCGCAATAATGCGTTCAACCAAATGATATCTATGAAAAGGCGGAATCAGATATACGCCGGCAAATTCCTCGCGAATTTTGGCCAGCATTTCACGCGCAATGCGTATACCGAAGTCGAGCTGAGCTTCTTTGCTCTCTATGCTGTTGATTTCATCCAATATCTCTTGCGGTATCCGGATCCCCGGAACGTTTTTGGCGATAAAGTTTGCGTTTCGAGCTCCATAAAGGGGCAAGAGCCCGACGATAATAGGCACATCCGTATACTGTTTCAATTGCCGGCAACGATCCAGGTCTTCTTCGGAATACACCGGCTGCGTCGTAATGAAACCCGGTTTCAGCGCGAGCTTCTTTTGCATCCGGCTGGACAATTTTTTGTGAATCGGATCCAATCCGTACGCGACACCGGCGAAGAAGTCGGCTTTTTGCGTAAGTTCATTGCCGTTTACGTCAAAGCCGGCGTTCAATTGATTCACAATATGCAGCAGGCCTTGAGAATTCACTTCATAAACAGGCCGGGCGTCTTTGTGATCGCCCAGCTTAGGCGGATCTCCCGTCAGGCAAAGCACGTTGCGCAGGCCTAATGCATTGGCCCCCAACAGCTCGGCTTGCAAACCGATGACATTGCGATCCCTGCCCGTGAGGTGAAAAATCGTGTCGACACCGACCTCACGCCGCAATATGTAAGCCGTGATGCTCGAACTCGCGTGCAGGCGTGAGAGGGAGCAATCGGTAATATTAATTGTATTGACTCCCACCGAAACCAAGGTCCGAGCATCATCGATCATGCTGGCAATATCGACGCCTTTGGGCGGCCTCATCTCAACCGCCGTCACAAAACGACCGATTGCAAGAAGCTCTTGAAACTGTTGAATGCTCACCGGGTCCTCCTAAAGTCGCACGCCAAGTTGAACCACTTGCATGCTTATGGTGACGTGTGCGAAAAAAATCCCAGGCAAACGCACCAAACGCTTGGGTTTGCCGTATTCGCACCTACGAAAACTAATTCAAGTTTCCTGATCGGTTTCTACCGCTTTATTATGCACGAGGCTCATGCTTTGCGCAAGCTATTGACAGAAAAGGTTGACTCAGCCTGCTCCGGCACGCTTTGAACCGGAGGGCCACTTTTTTAGAAAAAAGACTCGTTTTTGAGGAAGGATTTCGGGCAATAGTTGCGAATCACATATACACCACTTTTCGGAACAACTTTCGATCGCCAACGATGTGGACGTGGAATCAGGAACCAGATCATCAGCCGCAGACCTTCAACTTGAAGGGAGGGCTACGCCTTGGAACGCCTGATGCACCACTTAAGTCAACGCATGGCCGCTCAGGCCGATCTTGACGAAGATCAACGCGAAATCATCGAATACTCGCTGATATGGATCGGCAACACTTTACTGGGTTTCGCAGGCTTCGTCCTCGTTGGTCTTGCATTCGGCACATTAACCGCCACCCTGGCCGCCGGTACAAGCGCCGCATTCCTGCGTGCCATGTCAGGCGGCGCCCACTACAGCGCCCCGTTGCGCTGTGCGACCATGACCATCATCACCATGGGATTACTGGGACAGGCCGGCCATTCCCTCGCATCGAGCCCATCGAGCACACTGTTGCTGCATATTTGCGGCGGAGCGCTGCTCCTCGTTGGTACACCTCTGATGTGGCGTCTAGCGCCGGTCGCACACGTCAATCGCCCGATTTCCGACACCGAACGTCAAAAGTTTAAGCGCCTTGCAACCATCTTATTTTTCCTCCTCGGATGCATCGTTGTCGGCTTCCCACTCGCTGTAAACCATGAATTGCGGTGGGGCATCCTTTTGGGTTCAACTTGGCAGCTCCTGACGCTCACAGCCTTAGGGGAACGCATCGTTCGTACATTCGACCGCGTTCCGATCTTCACGGGAAGGAGGACGATCCAATGAAAAAGACTTCGCTCAAAAGAACCGTATCACTCCTTACATGGGTCGCAACGGCCAGCATGGCTGCTGCAAGCGGCATGTTAAGCCATCAACCTAAGGTACCGAAGGCACTCCGCAAGTAAAGCTGCTGACTCATCCCCCGAGCACGTGACGCTCAGGAGCTGCCTATTTTAGCCTTGAACGAAGGGTCAAACCGGGGTGGGACATCCAAGCCATAAACGGTTCCGTAAATGCTATGATATTGGGGAGCACTCGCAAAGAGTGCTTCAATGGTATAACGATTTTCGGAGGCACATGGATTGGGATCCTTTTGGCAAACTTTATTGATTCTCAACCTGCCCGAAGGACTTGTGATGATGTACGGAGCCGTGGGAGCCGTTACCAACGCTATACCAGGCTGGAAACGGGTGCTTGCAGGGCTGGTGTACGCTCCTATCATCCCCTTGGTCCGGACGCTGGTGGGTGCCGGCACCGGCGCCCATGTCCCGGTGCTCATGGTTGTTTTTATGCTCATCTGCCTCGTCGGTTTGCGCACGACGTTGCTCGGGGCCATTTTGGCAACATCCATCGGCTTCTTCCTCGTCGCTTTCGGCGACTACGCCGTGCTCATGCCATTGTTAGGACTATTGAAGCTCTCGCCTGAAGCCGTGTTGCAGTCCGGCGCGTTGTTGCTCGGCTGGACCGCCATGATTCCGCTCCTCGTCGTCTTCCTGTTGGTCTACTTCGGAAAATTGGGGCCCTTCCTCACACCGGATGCCGCTTTGCGGAAAGGAGCAAAAAGCAGTGCGTCAAAATCAGTCACCCGAAGTAGGCACTCATAACGCTGCCGCCAACGCGCACAGCCGCTCTCCGCTGACCGAAAAATTTACGGAGCGTGTTTACGAAAACATCATCCATACAACCGCAAGCCGATCCAAAACGCAGCGCTACCAATCACTGCTTGGGATCATAGGCGCGCTGTATCTCGTCATACTGGCTTCCTTGGACTTTTTGTTCATACGTTCGTCGTTTGCAGCCAGCGAGAGCGATCCTTTCGTTTTCTTTGTCGCTTTTTCCATCGCAACGGCTCTGTTTATCGCCATCGGCTACCTCGCTTTTCAAAACGCTCTCGCCGACGAACGTGCAGCGGCCGCTGAAGCGCAGGCGCAATTGCGCATCCGCCTGGTCCATATGGCAGCTCACGAACTGCGCAACCCTATGGCGTCAATCAAAGTGATGGTCGCATTGCTGCGCCGAAAAATTCAACACAGTGAATCGCCTGACCGAATCATCCCTCTCACCCGCACCATCGACGCCGAGATCGACCGTTTGTCCTCGATTCTCAACAGCATGCTCCAAGCGTTCGAAGCACAAGAAGATCACATTTTATTTCACTTTGAACCTGTCGATATCGTCGCCTGCGTTAAGAAGGCGATGATTCCGTTTGAGGCGTCGTCGCCTCAGCACCAGCTCCATTTACACGTGCGTTCCGATGAAAATACCCCCGGAAGACTTCACGTCTGGGGAGATTTCCGGCGGCTCGAGGACATCTTTCGGAATTTGATCAACAATGCGATTAAGTATTCGCCCGGCGGAGGCAACGTGGATATACGGATCTACGGCGAGGAAAATCAAGTCGTCATCGAAGTGTCCGACAACGGCGTCGGTATTCCAGCCGATCAACAAGATGAAATTTTCGAGAGCTTCTTCCGGGCGGACAATTTGGGTGACGAAGATCCCGGCGGAATGGGCCTCGGCTTGTTTATCTGCCGTGAAATCGTCCAAAAACATGGTGGGAACATCGACGTCGAAAGCCGCGTCGGCGAAGGCAGCACCTTGAGGGTGCGCCTTCCGCTGTACGTGAAGGAAGATGCACAGGCCGAAGCTGCTCATGCCGATCTGACTGCCGACGCACGCAGCGTCAATCATCTAAGAGCCCGCACCGGCTGAATGCGAACGATCGCTTTACCGCCGCCGCTCGCAAGGCGTACATCGCACCGGGCGGGCTCAAGCAAATGCGGCTCGCAAGCTTCTTAGCGGGAGCGTTGCGTCACGTCCGCCGTGAGGTCGAAGGCAATGGCGGCGTCAACAACGCCTTCCGGCAACGCATCAAAAAGGGTGCTGACCGACTCGCGAGCGTGAATGCGCTTAATCGCTTCGGCAAAAAACGGCGCCACGGATACCACCCGAATTTTTCTCGAGCCGACAATGGCCGGATTGGCCACGGAATCAGTGGTGATCAGCATTTCAATCGGGCTTGCCTCAATGCGTTCCACGGCGGCTTCATTTAACAGCACATGGCTGAGACAAGCAAAAATTCGTCGGGCGTCGTTCGCTTCCAAAGCTTCTGCCACACTCGTCAACGTGCGCCCCGAGATGCTGAAATCATCGACAATAATGGCGTCCCGATTGGCAACATCGCCGATGATGTCCAGAACGCGGGCATTTTCATCGTGGCCTTCCCGCACCTTCATGCCGATGGCGACGTGATAACCGAGCCGCCTGGCGTATTGGCGCGCCTGCTTGGCAAAGCCGGCATCCGGCGAAACAATCACGGGATCCGTCAGGTGCAGCGACTCGAGATACGCGGCGAGTATCGGCAGAGCGTGCAAATGATCGACCGGTTTCTTGAAAAAGCCTTGAATTTGTGGGCTATGCAAATCCATCGTCAAAATCCGATCGGCACCGGCTTGTTCAATGGCATCGGCGCACACTCGAGCACGTATCGCCACCCTCGGCTCGTCCTTCTTATCACCTTTGGCATAGCCGAAGTACGGGATGATCGCGGTCACCGATTGAGCGCCTGCACGCTTGAAAGCATCGAGCCAGAAAAGAATTTCGACGAATTCATCGTTCGGCCGCAAGGCAATGGGCTGAACGAGATAAATGTCTTTGTCGCGCACCGACTCAATAATGCGCACAAAGGTGTTCCCCTCGGAAAACGTAATGGTTTCTGATCGTCCCATTTCGACGCCTAGGAACTTGCATATTCGCTCGGTGAATGCGCGACTTGTGCTGCCGGCAAATACTTTCAGGTCATTCACGGGAACACCCTCCACTTTCTGCACTTGCTGAAAAGACCCGTTCGATTTCCGAGGGTGTACTTCCTGCACAGAGCTTGTCCTCCCGGCGTACAACCGTGGCCATTTTCATGCCGACGCACGCCAGCTCCTTTGATTACATGGGTTCGAGGACGAGCCGCAAATCTTTGCCGATGGCAAGCGCCAACCGGCTCCCGCGCAAGACGGACTCGTGAACATGTTCAATAACGGCATCGATGCCCGCTCCGTTGTCGAAGATCAGCCTGAGACGCTGCGGCCGCAAATGGAAACGTCGGCAAGCATCCAAAGAAGGGCGGCAAATGACGTGCCGCAGTTTCCCTTGCCAACGCAGCTGCATCGCGGGCTGGAACGCTTCAAACGTCTGCATTTGAAAACGCCGTTTGCCGACAAGCAAAAGGGCAGACCGAACCATCCGCCCTTCCCACGACAACAGGGTTTCCATGGCGTCGAGAATATCGGCTCCGTCGTCCAGCGCAACCCGCCCCCTTGGGCGCAAGCCCACCTGTCGTTCAATACCTGGCCATGACAAACTATGAAACCGGGACGAAAGTTGTGACGTCGGCATCGCCGCCTTTGCCGTTTCGCACTCGACGCCATGTCAACCGCTCAGGCGCGGAAAATCCCCATGCGTTCACGCACTTCGCGCATCGTTTCCTGTGCGATGCGCCGTGCCCGCTCCGCTCCCGCACGCACGATTTCCTTGAGTTCATCCGGCTTGGCCATCAATTCTCTGTGGCGCTCGCGAATGGGTCCGATGACAGCAATCGTCGCATCGGCCAAAGCTTCCTTGAGATCTTTATAGCGCAGCTGTCCGCTGTGATAATCCTTCAGGAAGCTCTCGTAAACCTCGGCAGGTGCGAACGCCTCGAGCAACGTAAACAAATTTTTGACTCCCGGGCTCATTTCGCCGTCCTCCGTCGGCCCGGTGTCGGTAACCGCGCGACGAATGGCTCGTCGGATGCCTTCGTCGGACTCCGTCAATGCAATGTAGCTGCCGGGCAAACTCTTCGACATTTTGCTGGTAGGATCATTGAGAGCCATAATGCGTGCGCCGCGTGTAATATAAGGCTGAGGCTCCGGGAACGTTTCGCCGAATCTCCGGTTGAAGCGTCGTGCCAATTCCCGCGCCAACTCGAGATGCTGGATTTGATCTTCGCCCACCGGCACAACTGGCGCCTTGTAGATCAAAATGTCAGCCGCCATTAAAACGGGATAATTCATCAAGCCGGCAAACACGCCAACGCGACCGGCTTTTTCTTTGTACTGCGTCATCCGTTCGAGATCGCCGACCGGCGTCAACGTGGTAAGCAGCCAGGATAGTTCCGTGTGCTCCGGTACTTGTGACTGCACGAAAATTGTACTTTTTTCAGGATCGAGACCGGCCGCAATGTTGAGCGCAACGGTTTGGAGCGTCCGCTCTGCGAACTCGTCGACATCATAGGGAACGGTGATGGCGTGATAATCGACGACGCAAAAAAGGCAGTCATATGAATCCTGCATGGCCACCCAATTGCGAATCGCCCCGATATAGTTTCCGATATGAATTACACCCGTCGGTTGAATGCCCGAAAAAACAACTTGACCCACGTGGCTGAAGCCTCCTTACTCCGCGTAAAACAAGCCATTGCCTCGTCGGAAGCTTCACTTCCGGCGGACACTCCATCCCGGTTCGCCGTCTCGCCGACAATCCCCTTCCGCATAAAGCCATACTTCGGCATGCCCGCCTGCACGAACAACTCCACCTGTTGCACGGCCGCCGTTCAGCCGTCATCCCCGCGTTGAGTCGCACGGGCGAAGGCGGTTCCAGTCAGGTGCCACGCCGTAAACCATCGGTTCCGAAGCAATCCGAATGGCGTAAATCCGCGTCGATCGCCCGCGGAAGCGAAGCCGATAATCGGTATTACGCATCGGACGCGTCGGTGCCAACGTACGATACGTCACCCGAGGAATCCCACTGGAAGAACGGCTTGTAACAATGGCGCTGTGCGTGAATATCCCGTCTCCGTCCCAGTCGTAATAAACAATGTCCCCGATTCGAAGACGTCTCGCCAATGACGGAGTCCGCGACAGGTTCAGCACTTCGCCTCCGTTGGCCTGCATGTAGAGAAACTGGACGTTGGCCAGCGCCCAGGAACAAGACCACCAATCATTGGCGTCCTCATCGAACGGATCATCGCCAATGCGGCGATACCACCATGACGCATCATACGTGTTGCGCCGATAATCCATGGGCCAGCCGCCCGCCAACAAGCATTGCGAGGTAAAGTTGCTGCAATCGCCGCCTGCACCGAAGGTATCGAAATTGGCAAATTCAGGGTTCGGATCGTTCCAATGCCGATAGGCGTATTCCACCGCCGCTCGCCGGTTATATTGAACTTGGCGCTGCAACAGCTGCATGAATAGCATACCCCCCTCACCCTTTTGGAGTAAGGTCCGCCAGGAAAACCGTCCTTGGCACTCGTGTGCGTGCCGCCTTGCAAACTCCCCCGCAAACATGTCATCATAAGAATATGAAACAGTTGGACGATGCCCAAGCAATTGAAGCGCATATTGTACGCGCCCTCGAAGAAGCCGGACACCGTCTCACTGAGCCGAGGCTGCAGCTCATTCGCGCTGTTGCCGATCAAAGCGAGCGCCCGTTCACCGGCGAAGCGCTCTACGAAGAGCTCAAAAAAACCGGGTTAGGCAGGGCAACCGTCTTTCGCACCCTCAAATTGCTGCAAGACCTCGGCGTGCTGTCGCGCCTGCATTTGTTCGACGGCTGCCAGCACTACATCGTCACACCGCACGATGCGCAGCGCGATCACAGCCATCAAGATCGTCTCATTTGCCGGCAATGCGGCCGGGTAACCTATCTCGATGACTGCCCGATGTCCGAATCCATCGCCCGCATTGCCGAACAGTCCGGGTACCGCATCGAGTCCCATCATCTCGACATCCTCGGGCTTTGCGCCGACTGCGTGGAAACCGCCGCTTCAAACCGCAAAGCATGAAACCTGACAGTGTATGCCACGCACACTAACGTCGTGCCGTGTGCGTCGTCCGGAGACTTGACACGTCCTTCACCCGTCTGTATGTTAGAAATAGCAATTGATACAGCGTCTCAATTTGGTTGCTTCACTCTTTTTTCCGGCCGTTATTGATACTCAGTTTCAATAACGGCCCGCAATGACCTCAAGGAGGCTATGGCGATGCGTTCAGCCCTAAAACGGCTTGCAGCGCTTGCCGCACTGGGCGGCGGCATTTTCCTTCTATCGCTCAGCTTGCTGCCGAACCAAGGTGCCAACTTGTTTGCCAAGCCGGCGATTCGAGTCGTCACAACATCACCTATCTTCGCCGATATGATCCAAAACGTCGGCGGCGATCGCGTGGAAGTGCAATCCATTGTCCCCGTGGGCAGCGATCCCCATGCGTTTGACCCTACACCGCGCGAGGCTCGCGCCATCGCTCAGGCGGACATTTTGTTTTTCAACGGCTATCAATTTGAGTCGTGGCTTCAACAACTCATCGACAGTGCGGCGTCTCCCCAGCTCATTCGGGTACAGCTTTCCGAAGGGCTCCATCCCCGGCCGCTCGGCTCATATGCCGCTGAACACCACGCCGAGCATGGCCCTGCCGAATCGTCGGCCCACCACGGGCATGAGCATCAGCACGGGCCGTACGATCCGCATTTTTGGCTCGACGTCACGCATGCCATGCATTATGTCGAACGCATTACCGCCGCCTTGCAGGCTCACGATCCGGCAGGCGCCGAAACGTATGCCGAACGTGCCGCAGCGTACTTGAACGAACTGCGTGAGCTCGACAGCTGGTTCTTCGCACAGATCGACCGCATCCCGCCGGAAAACCGGCGCCTCGTGACGTATCACGATGCTTTTGGCTATATGGCGGAGCGTTACGGATTGCAATGGATCGGCGCAGTTGTGCCCAATCCGGAACGCGAGCCATCTGCGCGGGAATTGGCGGATTTGGTGCGACTCGTACGCGAGCTGCAAGTGCCGGCTATCTTTGCCGAACCGCAAATCAATCCGCGCTTCGTCGAAACCTTGGCGCGCGAAGCGGGCATTGCTGTCGGTACCCTGTACAGCGACACGCTCAGCGCAGAACATCCCACCTATATCGAGATGATGCGCGCCAACGCCATGGCCTTGGTGGAGGGATTGTCCCCGTGACCTCAACGTCCGTCCCGACAAAAAGCAAACGCAACCCATCAGCCATGCCAGCCGTTGAAGTGGCCAACGTTGCCGTCGCCTTTGACGGACGAACGGTGCTGCGCGACATCAACTGGACGGTTCCGGCCGGACATCTCGCCGCCATCATCGGACCGAACGGCGGCGGAAAATCGACGCTGCTCCGCACCATCGTCGGACGCGTCCGGCCGACGCGCGGCCACGTGCGCATTTTCGGACAAGCTGTGTCCCGCAGCCGCACCGCACTCGCCTATCTGCCGCAAAATGAAGAAATCGATTGGAACTTCCCCATTCGAACTATTGACGTGGTATTGCAGGGACGCCTCGGGCGGGGCGGTCGGTGGTGGCGCCCCGCCGACCAACTCGACCGGCAGCGTGCGCTCGACGCTCTGGAGCGCGTGCGCCTGCGCTCGGAAGCCTTGCGCCCGATAGGCGATCTTTCCGGTGGCCAGCGACAGCGCGCCCTGCTCGCCCGCGCGCTGCTGCAGGACGCTTCGCTCATTCTGTTTGACGAACCGGCGACCGGTCTCGATGCAACAGCGCAGCACGACCTGCTCGACATTTTGAAAGAGCTGCGCGACGAGGGACGGACCGTCATCACCACAACTCACGACCTCGACTGCCTGACCGACGGCTTTGACAGCGTCTTGTGCATCCGGGGCGAAGTCATCTGCCAAGGTCACCCGAGAGAAGTGCTGACGTCTGACAACTTGCTGCGGATTTTCGGCCGCCACATCCCGCTTGTGACGACGGATGGCGAGGTGACCATCGATCATGATTGAGCTGCTGCTTGAGCCGTTCAGCCTCGGATTTATGTCGCGGGCGTTCATCGGTGTGTCCCTGATTGCCATCCTCGCTGGCATACTCGGCACCTTCATGGTGCTGCGCGGTTTGGCTCTCATGGGCGAGGCGATTGCCCACGCCTCATTTGGCGGGCTTGCACTCGCCATGTATTTGGGCTGGCCGTTGCAAGCAGGTGCACTGCTGCTCGGTCTTGCGACCGCCGCGGTTGTCGCTCTGTTGAGCCGCTCCACACGTCTGAAAGCCGACTCCTCCCTTGCGATCTTGCTGACGGGGGGCTTCTCCCTCGGCATCCTCGGCCTCTATTTGCAGGGAGCGTACGGCAGCGACCTCAACAGCTTGCTCCTTGGCTCCGTGTTGGCCATTCAACGGAGCGACCTCTATTGGATTGTCGGTGCGGTCATTCTGGCAGGGGTAATTGTCCTCGTCGGTTTTCAGCATCTTGTTTACATTTCGTTTGACCCGGGCGGTGCTGAAGCTTCCGGACTTCCCGTCACTTGGCTGCAGATGCTTTTGCTTTCCCTCATCGCCCTGTGCATTGTTATCGCGCTGCAGGCGATCGGCGTCATTTTGGTCGTCGCGCTGCTGATTACACCGGCAGCCACTGCGGCGCTCATCACTCGTCAAATCGGCAGGATGATCGGACTTGCGGTGTTGTTCGGACTGATCGGTTCGTGGATCGGGCTCTACCTTTCGTATTACATCTCGCTTCCGTCGGGCGCCACCATTGTTGCGGTGCTGTGCGGGCAGTTTGCACTCGTTTTCGCCTTGCAACGCTTCGTAGCGCGGCTGCGTCCCGTAAGCTGAACGCTCATTCGCATCTGCCGCCCCTATCCTTTCTTCTGCTGACTGTGGCGTTTCGTTCGGTCCAAGATCGCTTTGCGCAGGCGGATGGCCTTTGGTGTCACCTCGACGAGCTCATCGAGAGCGATAAACGCAAGCGCATCTTCAAGGCTCAGACGCCGCGGCGCATCGAGGCGTTCGGTAATTTCCGCGGTGCTCGAGCGCATATTGTCAACTTTCCGCTTGCGAGCGATGTTGACGTCCAAATCTTGCGGACGCGAGTTTTCCCCGATGATCATTCCTTCGTAAACTTCGGTCCCGGGCTCGATAAACAAACGAGCGCGCTCTTGAATATTGGCAATCGCGTAGGCCGTCGCCGTCCCGGCCTCCCAAGCGACGACGCTGCCGTTGACCCGGTCCTGAATTTCGCCCCGATGCGGCCCGTACGCGTGGAACGAATGATGCAAAACGCCTTGCCCTTTCGTTTCCGTCAGGAAGCGATTGCGAAAACCGACCAAGCCGCGTGCAGGCACAATAAAGACGAGGCGTGAAGTGCCGTTGGCTTGGCTCTGCATGTCCAACATTTCGCCTTTGCGAGCGCCCAAGAGTTCAATGACCGTTCCCGCATGCTCCGTCGGAACCTCGATGTTCACCAATTCGAGCGGTTCTTGCAGCTGACCGTCGATGCACTTGAGCACCGGCTGCGGCTTGGAAACGGTAAACTCGTAGCCTTCTCGGCGCATGGTTTCAATCAAGACGCTGAGATGCAGTTCGCCGCGGCCGCGCACTTCAAACGCATCCGGGCTTTCCGTCTCGCTCACCTGCAGGGCGACATCGTTGCGGGCTGCACGCAGCAGCCGTTCACGCAGCTGACGCGATGTGACGTAGCTGCCGTCGCGCCCGGCCAAAGGACCGTCATTGACACGAAAGACAACCGTAATGGTGGGCTCATCGACCGTCAAAGCCGGCAGCGGCTCCGGATGTTCTTGATCGACGATGGTATCACCGATGGAGATCGATTCCATTCCCGCGACAGCGACAATTTCGCCCGCTTCCGCACTTTCAACGGGTTCGCGGCGTAGCTGCGAAAACGTGTACAGGTGAGCCACGCGGCCTTGGCGCACGCCTTCGGCGTCGCTGCGGCATATGCCCACTTGCATGCCGCGCCGGATGACGCCCCGCTGAATGCGGCCCAAAGCAATGCGCCCCACGTAATCGTCATAATCGAGGTTGGTGACCATCAGCTGCAGCGGCCCTTGCTCCACTTGAGGCGGCGGTACGTGCCTGATGATGCAATCGAGCAGCGGCTGAACGCCCCGTTCCCCGGTCGTGCCCAGGCTCGCCAGTGCTTCATCCAAATCATCGGCGGCCAGACCGTCCCGGGCAACGCCCCACAATACGGGAAAGTCGGCTTGGGCGTCGTCAGCTCCTAAGTCGAGGAACAACTCGAGCACCTCGTCCCAAACTTCCAGCGGGCGTGCATCTTTCCGGTCGATTTTATTGATAAAGACGATTGGCTTTAAACCTCGGGAAAGAGCTTTCTGCAGGACATAACGCGTTTGCGGCATCGGCCCTTCGGCTGCGTCAACGACAAGCAGCGCACCGTCCACCATCCCCATGGTGCGCTCCACTTCGCCGCCAAAGTCGGCGTGGCCCGGCGTATCGACGATGTTGATTTTTACTCCGTTGTAGAAGACGGCGGTATTTTTGGCGAGTATGGTGATGCCGCGCTCACGCTCGAGGTCGTGGCTGTCGAGGATGCGCTCTTCCGTTTCTTGATGCTCACGGAAGACGCCGGTTTGCTTCAGGATCGCGTCGACGAGCGTTGTTTTTCCGTGATCAACGTGGGCGATGATAGCGATGTTCCGGATGTTCATGCGGGCGAGCCGGCCCCCCAAAGGCAAATCCTGTCCAGAGGAACAGCATAGCCGAGAGATGCACACGGCGTCAAGCGATCGCTTCCACCTCGAACCACATCTTCCCGACAAAACGCTGACCGGGCTGCAGCTCGATCACTCCGGCGTCAATGCCGCGTGCTGCCAAATTGAAGGCATCGGTTGGACACGTGTACGGCTCGAAGCACACAAAGGAGCCGTCCCGCGGTGCGTAAATCACCCATTCCCGAAACTGCCGATCGGCACCGCACGTCAATGCAATGCCGCGGGCATGATCGAACAGACGGCACGCGGAACCGTCGTCGTCGAATCGGACCGCGGTGAACACATCGTCGAGCACCACATCACCCAGTGGCCGCAGCGTGCGAAAATCGAGTTCGGGCGGCAGATCGAGAATGCGCCCCGTGGGCAGCGGTTCGTCGCCTTCGGTCTCCCAGCGTGCCGCGGCGGGAATTTCAATTTCACATTGTTTGCGATTGCCTATCACAAAATAGGGGTGCGTGCCGAAACCGAGAGGCATGACCTCATCGCTTTTGTTTGTGACCGTCGCTTCGATGTCCAACCGCTCGCCACGCAAGCGATAGGTGATCGTCGCTTCAAACGGCCAAGGCCAAACCGCGCTTACCGCTGCGTGAGCCGTTGAGTCAAAGCTGCAAGTGACCGCCGCACCGTCGCCGTCGACACACTGGTCGAGCACTTTCCATCCCCTTGTGTGAACGAGGCCGTGAATGGCATTGCCGGCGCGGTTCGCGTGGAGCTGAATCTCGCGGCCGCGGAACGCAAAGCGGGCTTCACGTACCCGGTTGGGAAACGGGCATAGAACGGGCACCCCGCCTCCGGTACCGCTGACAGACAATTTGGTCAGCTCGGGCGGATACAAAATGTCCAGTTGCTGTTGATCACGCTGCACGGAAAACGCCACGCAATTGGCGCCAAATTCAGGCAATATGAGGGCGCTTGCCCCGCTTGCCTCATCGATCAGTCGAATGCCGCGCTGACCGCGGTACGACCCGGTTGCAATACGAAAGCGACGTTCTAAATCAATGGCCCCGATACTCAAAACTGCTTGACCCCACTTTCCGACTTGTAGGACTTCGCCGTCTCAACGATTCACTCCTGCTCGCCCGCGCGTTGAAATGACGCAGGAACCGCGGGCTCACGTCGCGAATTAATATGGCACCGGGAGATCAATGACTTTGAATATACTGACGGTATCAGCCTGGGGAAAGGGGATGGGCAATGTGCGCTCGACGTCGATTGGCGGTTGGATGCTAGGCGGTGCAGCACTGCTCGTGTTATTGGGCATCTCATATTTCATGGATTCTGCCGGCGCATTCGTCACGCGTACGCTGCTTCCCGTTGCGGGCGGTCTCGCGCTGATGGTCGGTTTGGTGCTGACGGTGATCGGGCTCCGGCTCATCCGGGCTGCGCAGGTGCATTCCCGCTCCACGCAGCTGGCCATTCTCCGACGCATCCAAGAGACACCGCGAAAGCTGGCCGCCCATTCCGAGAGGTCCGAAAAAGCGGCCACCGAGCGCCACGCCGCCTGCCCCATACAGCCTACCGCAAGTCTTTTCAATTACGCCGCCCATTTGTCTGACGATCTGCCGGAAATGCTCAGCCGCTACATTGCGCTCGGCAGGGCTCACTACGCCCGCAACGACAAACCCAAGGCCGCCGATATGCTGCACCGGGCCATCACCCTTTATCCCGAACACAAAGAAGGCTACCGCGAACTGGCTGCCTTTTACGTCCGCGAGAGGGCTCTTGAGCGGGCCATGGAGTACGTCGCTCAAGCCATCCAGGTCGATCCGTCCGCCCGGCGCGACTTCCTGGAAGACCCTTTGTTTGACGCTTTGCGGGACGCCGAGCAAACGCACGATTGGTTTGAACGCCTGCTGTCGCCTTCTTGAGCGAACGGTTGTCAGCCCGAACGGTTCCGGAGCTCCATATCCACCAGCTGCAAAAGCGTTGCCCGTTCGTTCAAGGAAGGGTCTTCCAACACCCGTTCGAGCAGCGCATTTAATATGTCGCCGACCAACGGTCCGGGCGGAATACCGGCGCGCTCCATCACATCGTGCCCGTTGATCGCCAGGTCACGTACGGTAAACGCGCTTTCTTCGGCAAGCACTTCGTCGAGCAGGGCTTCCAAGCGGCGCGGGAACGAATTTTCGGCATCATCGCCGCCGCTTGCCACATGATCGGCGCGCCGCAGCGCGACCAAATCACGCACCCACTCTTCACCATAAGCGCCAACCCAACGGCGGACCGCTTTTTTGGTCACATCGCCTTCGACCATGTGCATGTGCACCAATGACGCGACATGCCCGGTGAACCGCTTTTCCATGCGCAAGCGCTGACACGCCCGGCGGACGATTTCTTCTCCCGCCCGTTCATGGCCGTGAAACACCACACGACCGTCTGGCAGTTCCCGGCGTGTAGTCATTTTGCCGACATCGTGAAACAGCGCGGCCAAGCGCACGGCCGCCCGCGGCGGCGTTTCCTCCGTCGTGCGGATGAGATGGGCAAGAAGCGTCGGAGCGCCAGGCTTCATTTGAGGCAGCTTGTCCGCTCCTCTGAGTTCCGGCAGCACTCGCTCCAACAAGCCCACTTCGTACAGCAGCCAAAGGGCCTCGCCTACGTTCGCACCGACAAGCAGCCCGAGGAGCTCGTCACGAATGCGCTCTGCACTCAAGAAACGCACTCGGTCGACCTCTTCTTCCATCGCGATGCGAGTGCGGTATTCAACGGCGAAACCCAGTGCAGCGACAAACCGCACCGCCCGGAGCATGCGGAGTGCGTCCTCCCGAAAGCGCTCTTCCGGCACGCCTACGGTGCGAATAATTTCCCGGGCAATATCGTCGACGCCGCCAAACGGATCGACCACACGCTGTGAGCGCATATCGTAAGCAATCGCATTCATAGTGAAGTCGCGCCGTGCCAAATCTTCTTCGATGGTCGACGCAAACTCGACATAGGCAGGCCGGCGACCGTCTTCATAGGCGAAATCTTTCCGGAAGGTCGTCACTTCCACCGGCTCGGGCGCCAACACGACGACAGTGCCAAATGCAGCTCCCACCCGATAGGTGCGCTCGAACATGCTCGCTACGGTATCCGGGCGTGCGTCCGTTGCGAGGTCCCAATCGTTGGGCTGGCGGCCGAGCAGCAAATCGCGCAGGCAGCCGCCGACGAGATACGACTGATAGCCTGATTGCAGCAGTCTGTCGCTTACACACCGAACCGAAGACGGGATCGCGTTCCGGGACACACGCAATGACACGCCGCGACTACCCCTCCTGTATCGCTCGGTCCGCCGGCGTTTCGCCGCGGTCGGGACAAAGCGGGTTGAAGCAGCGCAAGACAAACTCCGCCCCACCCACTTTCCCGTTCACACTCGTCCGCTCAATATGAACAAATACTTTGGGGCCGCCGCACGCTTGGCAGTCGTGTTCCTCGCTGTGCGAACCGCACTCGGTATCTCCGCACACAAAGACGAGACCCATGTTTTCCACCTCACCGCTGGCGACCAACGTTCCGCCGCATACCGGACATTCGAGATTCGTAGGCAATTTGCCCCACCTTTCCTTCGTACACTTCGGCGAAGCCTTCGGCTCATCCACTGACGAATCCTGCCACACACCCCGCCTTTGCCACAACGCTTACAATTCCGAGTGGCTATGGTATAATAAAGAAGCGTGCACGAAGTCGCAACAGCAAATACCTTGCTGACCGCCTCTAGCAGCGCATCCAAGTAAATTCAACAACTCACTAGGGAGGGTTCCCAATGGCACACGAACTGCCACAGCTTCCGTATCCAGCCAACGCTCTTGAGCCACATATCGACGAGCAAACCATGCTGATTCACCACGGCAAGCACCACAATACGTATGTGACCAACTTAAACAAAGCGCTCGAAGGTCATCCCGAACTGCAAAACAAGAGCGTTGAAGAGCTGATCGCCGACTTGGACAGCGTTCCGGAGAGCATTCGGACCGCAGTACGGAACAATGGCGGTGGCCACGCCAACCACTCACTCTTCTGGCAGCTCATGAGCCCCAATGGCGGAGGCGAACCGAAAGGGGCTGTAGCCGATGCGATCAACAGCACCTTCGGCAGCTTCGAAAAGTTCAAAGAAGAATTCACCGCCGCCGCTTTGGGCCGTTTCGGGTCTGGCTGGGCATGGCTTGTGGTTGATAAGTCGGGTAACCTGAAGGTGACAAGCACGCCAAACCAAGACTCGCCGCTCATGGAAGGCGAAACGCCCATTCTCGGTCTCGACGTCTGGGAACACGCCTACTACTTAAAGTACCAGAACCGTCGTCCCGACTATGTGGCGGCATTCTGGAACGTCGTCGACTGGGATAAGGTGAACAGCCTGTACGAACAAGCGAAGAAGTAATTGGCAACAGGCAAAACGCGAGCACGGTCTACCAGCAAAAAAGAGGCTCTGCAGGAAAGCCTCTTTTTTGCTTCTTTACTCCGCAGAGCGGCTTGTGCTTTCAACGTAGCCGATGACGCCGGCAACAATGGCCTGAGTGATGGCGTCGCGATACGCATCATCCTGCAGCAGCCGGCGATCCCGTTCATTCGTCATGAAGGCGATTTCCACAATAACCGCCGGCATGTTGGTCAGACGGAGCACTTTGTAGTTCCCCGACTGAATTTGACGGTAGTTTTCGGGGTCCACTCGCAGCAGTTCGGCTTGAATAAACTCCGCAAAAGCCTTGCTGGCTTCGGATGTCGGATAGTAAAAGGTTTGTGCGCCAAAACATTCCGGATGGTTCGGTATGCGATTGACGTGAAGGCTGATGAATAGGTCGGCTTGGACCGCGTTGGCATGCTCGGCGCGGTCTTCGAGCGAGACGAAAACATCGTCCGTACGCGTATAGAAGATCTCGGCTCCGGCCGCCGCCAACGCAGCACCTAAACGGTTGGCCATATCGAGGTTGATCTCTTTTTCGATCAAAGCGTCAGGAAAATAACACACTCCCCGGTCTTCCCCGCCGTGGCCGGCGTCGACCACGATGCGCCAGCCCTGCAGAGGGCTGTGGCTACCCACGCTCTCCGACGAACCGGTGCGAGGCAACAACAGTGCCAAAACGACGATTGTACCGACAAAGACGCTGGCGGCCCACATGACGTGGCGGCCGCGCAGCACAGTAAAAACGGCCCGTGCTCGTTTCATGAGAAGTCCCCCGACGCTGACAACCGTTGTGACAAACACTGTGGCTTGCCATCGCTTCAACGTATGCGTCGGGGCTTGCCCGTCATGCTGCCGATCCCACGGACCGTCGGTATCAGTTTTGGGAATGCTGCTGTACCGTTTGAAAGCGCTTGACTTCCGCGCGCGCCAAGGCGTCGCAGCGGTTGTTCTGCTTATCGTCGGCGTGCCCTTGCACCTTGACCCATTCGATTTGGTGAATCTTGGCCAGTTTCAAAAGCGTTTTCCATAAATCTTGGTTTTCAACCGGTTCGTTTTTGCTGTTCAGCCACCCGTTGGCTTGCCAACGCTCCAGCCAGCCTTCACGAAACGCATTGATCAAGTACGCACTATCACTATGTAGGCGCACTTGACACGGGTACTTCAAAGCTTGCAGCGCTTGAATGGCGGCCGTAAGTTCCATGCGTTGATTGGTGGTGTGTTCTTCGCCGCCGGAAATTTCTTTAATGTGTTCGCCGTAAATGAGCACCGCCGCCCAACCACCGGCTCCCGGATTGCCGCTGCAGGCCCCATCGGTATAAATGCTGAGTTTAGGCATGCAACCCACGGATGGGTACCCCCTCGCCAAATCCCATGTTGACCGCTTAGAAAAGCGAAGACGAAATGCCGAAACGCAGCTCAGGTACGCTGCGGTGTTTGCTGTCCCATCGGAGCGAGGTTTCCAGCGTCCACCAACCGCCTTCCAACGCGTAGCCTGCTTCAATGGCAGGTCCCTGATCAATCAACGAAGCGGTTTCATAAGCCAACCGAAAAACACCGCCATGTTCGGTATAGTAGCGGTAACGCAGCCGCGCCAAGGGTACGGTCTCATCTTCGCCGAACAATACACCGCCTGCCAAGGAAAAACTGCCTGAATCCGTTCGCAGCTCGCCGCCGGTCGCGATGGCGAGAAGACCCGGTCCTTGCGAAAACTGCACGGCCTCCAGCTCATACATCCAACGCCGGTTCAAAGAGGTGCGCGTGACAACGGAAGCGTCAAAGTACGTCAAAGGCTGTTCGGCGGCAAGTGCATTCCAGCGATTGTTCCCTTGCGGCAGAAGCTCGTGCACGGGCTTCTCCATGTAGCCGTAATTGAACTGAGCCGTAACCATGGTGCCTATATGCCCCGCCCCGTGCAGATAAAGGTTTTGGGCAAATGCTCCTTCCTCGCCGTGGAAGAATGCGTTGGCCGACAGCCGCAGACTTCCCAACGAAGACGCGAACGGTTCCCAACCGCCGCCAAGAGCAAGCGCGGTGGCTCGCAGGCCTTCTTGCATATCGAAGACGTTCGCAACGCTCAGCCCATAATTAATATGGTTGCTGGAACCGCCAATGTTGGCCCCGACGAGCAGATATGGATTGGGCTCTAAATTTCGGTAGCCTAAATCGGTATGCAAACGGAACCCGGATTCCGCTGACGCCAATCCGGACAAAACCAAGCATAATGAGACGACCCACAGGCCGGTGAGCCCGAAATACACACGCCGCTTCATTGTACTATCACCGTCTTGGCCAACCCTTAGTCGCACGAACACCAGTTCGCCAGGGAGGACAGATTCCTTGTCAGTTTGTCATCTGGTCCTTTACTATTTAGCGGCGCCGTCCCCTGTTCCTGCTTGTATTTCTGCAGTTTCGATCAAAAGGTCTCAAAATACCGATCCGTCTTTTACCGGACTTCCGTTTCGATGCGTCGCCTTGCCGTTTCGCAGTATTCTGGATCAATGTCATAACCGACGTAGAAGCGCCCGTTTTGGGCCGCCGCCACGCAGGTGGATCCGGAGCCGTTGAAAGGATCCAATACCACGTCATCCTTATAACTGAAGAGCCGGATCACACGTGCCGCCAACTCGACGGGGAAAGGCGCCGGATGACCGACGCGCGTCGCCCGCTCCGGCGGAATGTCCCATACGGAAAGCGTCGCATCCATGAATTCTTCCCGGGAAATGTCGGATTCCCCACGGTCCGGCCGCCCAAAACTCTCCTTCACAAACACGAGCAGGTATTCGTGCAGATCGCGCAGCCGCGGGCTTTTGGCGGACATCCACGATCCCCAGGCACAATTGCCGCTCATTCCTTTGCCTTTCCGCCAAATAATTTCGCCTGCCGGCAGAAAACCCACCGCCATATGGCGTGCATAAAAAAAAGCGTGCATGGGGATGTACGGCTTGCGGCCGAGGTTGGCAATGTTCACGACATAGCGGCCGCCGGGGACAAGCACACGGTAGACTTCGGCCGCTACGGCGCTGATGAGGTCGAGGTATTCGGCTAAATCAAGGTCGTCATCGTATTCCTTGCCCGCATTGTAAGGGGGTGAGGTGAATGCAAGGCCAACGCTCTGGTCGGGGATATGATGCATATCGGCGGCCGTATGGCAGTAGATGCGGTTCGCCCACTCCTCACGCGGCCGTGGCGGAATTGAACGCCGCTGTGGCGGATGGCTCGGCTCAGTTGCGATTTTCCAAATTGGCGAGGCGGCCTCCGGATGATCCCGGGTGCGGTACAAATTCCGGGCGTAAAATCGCGCGGAATCGTGATTTTCCCGCTTGCCCGCACCAAAAGAGGCCGTCTCGGTACCACGCTTGCTCAATGACCTACCCCCTCCTGTAAAGGAAGAGGTACGCCGTTGGTTCGCTTTACACCTGCTGCAATTCCAGCACCGGAAGCGCTTTGCGGTTTCGCTGCATGCTCGCCGCAGGCAAATACATGAGGTTGTGATACTCTTGCACCATGCGGTCGCTGGAAAAACGCGCTCGAGCCATTTCGATGCTTTCCCTCATCATGCGGATCCAACGATCCCGTTCGTTGTAGTATGTCGGCATGACTTCGTCCATCAGCACTTTGTACAACGAGTAGGCATCGTGGTCGTATTGGCCGGGCCCTTCGTAGGCGTTGCCGATTTGCCAGCCGTTGACGCCGTGCCAGCAGCCTTCGACCCACCACCCATCGAGAACGCTCAAATTCAAGACGCCGTTTAGCGCCGCTTTCATGCCCGATGTGCCGGAAGCTTCCAAAGGACGCTGCGGATTGTTCAGCCAAACGTCACAGCCGCTGACCATCAGACGAGCCAAATGGATGTCGTAGTCCTCAACAAAGACCACGTTTTCCGGGAATTGCCGGCTCATGCGAATGAGCCGTGCAATAATTTCCTTGCCTGGCTCGTCTTGCGGATGTGCTTTTCCGGAGAACAAGAGCTGAATTTCACCGCTGCTCAACAACGGCTCAATGACGTCGGGCCGGGAGAAGATCAGATCCGCTCTTTTATACGCCGCTGCCCGCCGGGCAAACCCGATCAGCAGGCGGTTTTCATCCAACATCACGCCGGTGCGCTTGCGGACTTCCTGGATCAGCCGCCGTTTCGCGTCCATGTGGGCTTCCCAGAGCTCGTCGTCGCTTTGGGCGTTGCGAATCGCTTCTTCCTGCCACGTGGGGATATGCGTCCCGTTGGTGATGGAAAGAATAGGAGCCGCTCCGTCAATGTCCGACCACATGCTGCGCGCGGTCAGACCATGCAGTTGAGTGACTCCGTTTGCCAAACACGACAGGCGAAGCCCTGCCACGGTCATCCCAAACGGGTCGCCGCCGATGCGAATCATTTGCTCCCGGGTAAGTCCGTTGTAGGCACCCATGTACTCCAACAAGTCGAGATCATGCGATTCGTTGCCGGCCGGGACGGGCGTATGCGTTGTAAAAACCACTTGCCGCCTTGTCTCGGCCCACGCCGTTTCAAAGTCGCGGCCTTCAGCCATCTTTTCCCGGATGAGTTCGATCCCTGCCAACGCAGCGTGACCCTCATTGAAATGGTAGACGTCGACTTCTATGCCGAGCTTTCGCAGCGCACGCACGCCCCCGATGCCCAGGACCATTTCTTGAGCGATGCGGTCTTGCGCCACACCCCCGTACAACTGCTTCGTTACCCACCAGTAATCGCTGCCGGGAACATCGGTGTCCAGCAAGTACAACGGGGCGTTGCCAAATGCTTCCGTCTTCCAAATGCGCACGGGAGCTTCTCCGCCGCGTATTTCCACCGTGACTTGTTCTCCGGTGTCGATGAGAAAGTCCCGGTCAAAATACGCCGGTTCATCCATTGGCCATCCGTGTTCGTTGATCCGCTGCCGAGTATATCCTTCGCGATACAACAGGCCGACTCCCACGAGGTTGATTCCGAGATCGCGGGCCGATTTGAGATGGTCCCCGGCCAACACTCCCAGGCCTCCGGCATAAATGGGGAAGCTGGGATCCAAGCCGAATTCCATGCAAAAATAGGCGACTCTTGGTGCGCCTTCGCTCATCGTTCGTGCTCCTTTCCCGATCGCCCACCCGGCGGAGTGGGTTCCAGGTTACAGGATGCACGTACTCTTGCGGAACCATACAAACCGACTTGAACACGAACGGCTGGAATAAAACGTGAATCAACGTGATACCTGGAGTTATGCGGACATCTGTCCGCCGGCATGATGAAAAATAGCAGATGTGTCAGAGCAAGGTCTCGGTCCGTTCAGCGGGGAAAGCATTGCGGGATCACGCACGACGATGCGATAGCCTCGACCGTAATATTCAATCAGTCCGACGACTTGCACCGACAAGCCAACCCAAGCCGCTTCGGGCGGCGAGCCGAACAATGCCCTTGCCTCAGGATAAATGTGGATGTACAGAGGGGCAGCACCAAACACATCGCCGTTGGAGCCGTCGTCGAGGAGAAGCTCGGTCAAACCGTCGCCGGCTCGCCACTGAGCGTGCGCAACATATCCCTTCACGTGCCGAAACGTACCGACAAAATCCGGCGCCTGCCGGACGGAAACCGCGTGCCCCAGCGTCCCCCAAAGCCCCCGTCCGAATAAGCAGGCCTCACGCTGAGCCGCCAGGAACTCCGTGTGGTACCGGAGATTGGGAGACACGAAGAACACTTGCGCGTATCCACCTTCGATTAATCGATAATTGACATGGACGGCATCGACAAATACATGGGCGAGAAGGCGGCCGTAGATGTCGAATGGAGTGGTGTCAAACTCCAAGCGTACACGTTTGCCGGCAACGAGCTCCCGGTTCGCTTGTGCGGCTTCCAAAGCGTATGCTTGATGCTGTCCGTGGTTCCAATCGATCTCAGGTGCGTCGATGCCCAAATAGCGAACGGTTTGAATTCGGCCATCCAACCGCACCTCGATCGTGTCGCCGTCGATCACCCGAACGACTTCGGCTTCCGCGGACTCCACCCTCGGCTCGCGGGACGGGCCGAGGGCGGGTTCGTCGTTCAAGCCGGCAAGGAACATGGCGCGCCCGATGGCCGCAAAGGTGAGCAGCACCACCAGACAGCCAACCGCCAATAAGCACCTGCGCAGCCACGACGGGCGACTGCCCACACAACACTTATTGCCCCTTGGTCTGCCGCTTTGCCGTCTCCACACCATTTGAACCGGCCTTTTTTTCGTCTCCCGTTTTGGATCGGCGTTGGTCAAACAAATACCATGCAACGATGGAAACAACGCCTAGATCAATTACGAAAACGCCCCAATTCTGGCTGCGAAAACTTTGCGTGGCAAAATAAATGAAAACGATACCGAAGGCAACGAGGATCCATTCCCTAACACCAAATCTCAAAGATGAGGCACCAGCTTTCCAGCGAGATAGTCAAACAACTGCCGTTGATTGAGCCGCTTGCCGACAAAGCACGGCCCGAACTCCACATATTTTGCGTTGCTTTCTTCGAAGCGCATCTCCTGCACCAGCTTCTTCAAAGCCAGCGGATTGTTGCTTTGCAGCGTTACCCCCCATTCCCAATCGTCAAAACCGATGGCACCTGTAATGAACTGCAGCACGTCACCGGAATGTTTTCTCCCAACCAAACCGTATTGATAGATCAGGCGTTGGCGCTCTTCAATCGGCAAGGTGTACCAATTATTGATCTCGTCGCGCCGCTTGTTCAGTGGATAAAACGAAAGGTAGCCGTAATCCGGCTTTTGCGGATAAAGGCGACGCTGAATCTGCGCTTGTTTCCTCGGGCTGTCCGCGACATGCTCCGGGCCGCCGGTGTAATGGCCAAACTCGGTGACCGACACGAATGCGAACACCTGGGTCATGTAATCCGCAAAGCGAGAAACGTTCAGTGTCAATTCCAGTTGAAGGACGTCGTCGAGCGTAGGGCGCAAATGCATGAAAAGCAGATCCGCCTTATGGCCGCCAATCGCATACCAAACGCTGTAGCCTTCACCGGCGTATGACTCCAGAGGATCCAAATAGGTCGTTTGAAGCTCCTCGCTTACCGCCTGCCGTTCGGCTTCGTCTAAATCACGCCAAGCACCCCAGTGAAATCTCCGAAAGTCGTGAAGCACGTACCACCCTTCAAGCGTATGCGGGGCTTCTGCCATCGAACCGTGTCGCCTCCTGAAAATGGTTTTGGCATGCGCGCGTCACCAGCACCTATACGTTCCTGTTTCGCCTGCGATCTAGATTTACCTTGCCCAGGATTCGCACGGTCATGTCATATTTTTGCAGCCTGTTCATATCGTTCCTCATCATAAGGGCAAACTGCTTCAGAGAAAGAAGTTCAGCGGCAGGAATTGACATGGTCGGACGCAATGATATAATGGCATTGGTCAGGAATGGTCAAACCATTTCCGGCAAGCCGTACCATTCGCTCAGCGTAAAGGAGGACGTGAGGGCATGGTCCTCATTCCAACGGTCATCGAACAAACCAATCGCGGCGAACGTGCCTATGACATTTACTCTCGGCTCCTCAAGGACCGAATTATTTTTTTGGGAGGTCCCATCAACGACCACGTCGCCAACTTGACGGTAGCTCAACTGCTCTTCTTGCAATCACAAGACAGTGAAAGAGACATCGATCTTTACATCAACAGCCCGGGCGGGAGCGTCACAGCGGGTCTTGCAATTCATGACACCATGAAACTCATCCGTCCAAAGGTACGCACGATTTGTGTCGGTCTCGCAGCGAGCATGGGAGCTTTCCTTCTTGCAGCCGGTGAAAAGGGCAAGCGGTTTGCACTCCCCAACAGCAAGGTCATGATTCACCAACCGTGGGGAGGCGTTCAAGGGCAAGCAGCCGACATCGAGATTCACGCCCGGGAATTGCTGCGCACACGGGAACGCTTGAATAAACTGCTCGCGGAATATACCAACAAGGACATTGAGACGATCGAACGCGATACGGACCGCGATTTTTACATGACGCCCGAAGAAGCCAAGGAATACGGAATCATCGACGGCATTCTCACTGGTTGAACCGGCCTCGGTCTTTCCCGACGTATTTGGGGAAGACCGGGGAGCGCAGCCGCGATCCATGACATCCCGAACCAACGGCCTTGTCGGCGTTTCCGTCTATCATTCCTGTTTGTATCCCGTTGCCGCGGTGTAGTATAATAATCTGGACGGCATTGTGCCGGGGTGGCGGAATGGCAGACGCAGGAGACTTAAAATCTCCCGGGGTTCGTCCCCGTGCGGGTTCGAGTCCCGCTCCCGGCACCAAAAGCAATGCCTCGCTAAAGGGATATACAAAGGCCCATCAACTCGCTTGACGAGTTGATGGGCCCAATTGTTTATTGAAACCCGTGAACTCGCGCTGTCCTACGCACCGATTTGTCCTGCGGACAGCTTTGGCTGTCCCGTGCATTGCGGCAGCCATACCATAAACGTTGTTTCACGTTCGTCCGATTGTACGTCCACATAGCCCGAATGAGCTTCAACAAGGCTCTTTACAATGACGAGGCCCAATCCTGTTCCGCTGTCGTCACCGGCACGCGACCTTTCCCGTGACTTGTCTCCTTTGTAAAAGCGCTCCCACACGAAAGGCAAGTCTTCACTCCGAATTCCCGGACCGGTGTCCGTCACTTTGATCAAGACACCGCTTCGCCCATCCGCATGCGTCGCTTTTTCAGCCGATATCCGAATACGGTCGCCGCGTCGCGTGAACTTCACCGCATTGTCCAATAAATTGGTAATGACTTGTTCAAAGCTGTTGCGGTCAACCAAAATCAGCGGCAACTCATTCTCAGGGATGTCCAGTTCGATGCTGACCCCTTTTTCTTCCGCCAAGATCATAAAGGAAACCGCGAGATCTTCAATGACCCCGGAAATTTGAACAGGCTCCGGATTCAACACCAGTGATCCTTCCTGGAGACGCGAGAGCTCAAACAACGTGTTGACGAGTCGAATCAGCCGCAATGTCTCCTTCAACATGACATCAGCCGACTTTCGAACTTGCGGCATATCGTCGATGACGCCTTCCGTGATCGCCTGCAAAAATCCGCGCAGGGTGGTGAGCGGAGTACGCAAATCATGCGATATGTTTGTAAGAAATTCACGCCGCATCTGCTCTTGACGTTCCAGCGACGAGACCGTGCGACCGAGTTCTGCCGCCAACGTGTTGAATCCTTGTGCCAACATACCAATTTCATCCGAAGAGATTTGTTTCACGCGAACGGTGAAATCGCCCTTTTTTAACCGCTCTACGGAATGCTTGATCTCACGCAGCGGATAGGTTAAACGGCGCGAGAAGCCTATGCCGACACACGTGGCCAAGCAGATGGCGATCAACCCAGCGCCCAGAGTGATTCCGCGACTTTTATCCAAAAGCGCCCAGAAACCGCCCAAGGGACTTTCCAAGATGACCGCACCGGCCACGCTGCCATCCGAAGCCATGACCGGGACCACAACAGTCAACTTCAGGTCGTCGCCGCTTTTCTCGCGACGTACCACAACCTCACCATTCCGAAAATCGGCGTATTGCTCCAGATTGACCGGATTGACGATTTCCTTCGCTTGGTTGCCCAAATTGAACGAGGTTGTGTGGATATAGCCACGGGCATCCGTTAACCAAATATTGGCACCAATTGCACTGTCAAGGACCCGCAAAATTCGATAGTTATAATATGGAATCGTGTAAAGCCATGAATTCGTTTCGGCCAAAGCGGCAATCTCAAGGCCGCGTTCGGTCAGTTCCGCCGTTCGATTGCGAATCTCAAAATGCGGGAACAAAACCCACATAGCAATCCCCATGATGAGCAGGGTTGCTATCACAATAAAAAGATATGTCGCAAGCAGCTTGGTCGAAAGACTACGAATCAACTGGTATCTCCCCGAGGCGATAGCCAATCCCCCAAACCGTGCAGACATAGCCGTCGGCCTGAACCGTCTTTAACTTTCGCCGCAACCGCTTCACATGGACGTCTACGGTTCTCTCGTCGCCAAAATAGTCGTAGCCCCATATTTGATCGAGCAATTCCGTACGAGTAAACGTCTTGCCTGGACGGCGCAGCAGGCACCGCAGCAACTCAAATTCTTTGGGGCTTAAATTTAACTCTTTGCCTCGCACAAACACTTGACGCGTGTCGAGATTCATAGTAAGTTCGCCGTGGACCAAAATCTGCGAAGAGGATTTGTCTGTCGCTGCAGCCTGGGTTCTGCGCAGCACCGCACGCACCCGTGCGACGAGTTCCCTGGGGTTAAATGGTTTGACCAAGTAGTCATCGGCACCTAGTTCGAGTCCCCGGATACGATCGGCATCGCTGTCGCGAGCCGTAAGCATGATAATCGGCAGCGAATGATGACTTCGAATTTGCCGACAAATGGACCAGCCGTCCAAACCCGGTAGCATGAGATCAAGGATCATGAGGTCGGGCTGAAATTCCTGCACCGCCTGAAGTGCCGCGCTGCCGTTATGAATCGCTTTCGTCCGGTAGTTTTCTCGTTTAAGATATAGGTCGCAAATATCACAAACGTTCTGCTCGTCATCGACGATGAGAATTTTCGCTGCCACCCACGCTTCACCTCCATCCTTTGAACGATGAATTTCAGCGGCTTTCGACCGAAAAATAAGGTTCCCTTGTCACTTTGATATAGTCAATGGCGGTTATTCCGCCGACGTCACGGGTAGATACGTAAAAGTAAAAATAAGCTTCTGAGGGATCGAACTGCCCGGGTCGCAAGAAACCGCGGTATACTTGCTCACCGTTTGCGGTGAGGGTTACTTTAAATTCGCTGTCGTTTAGGCCGCCCGAAACATAATCAAGTTGCCACGTCATAGTCAGCGGCATAGAAAAGCCAACGCCCAACCCAGGTCTCCATTCTCCACCTGCTCTTCCCGTAGCTTCACCGGCAATCCAGCTGTTGCCAACTGTCAAACGGAAGCCCGGATAAAAGTAGATGTCCGCCCGTTCCAGTTCTTCTTTGGTAGGTTCACTGCCGCCGAATTGAACGCCGGACAATGAATTCAAATTCCAGAAACCGGGATTTTGCTCGGTATTTCCCACGGTCTCGTATTGAATTGTGATAGTTATGGTGGCATCATACATATTGATCGGCTCACGCAGCATGAGGCCGAGGACCCGGTTTTGATGGACCGTGTAGTCGGCAGGCATTACGTTATAAATGAGAAGTTTTCCGGATGCGGTCTGAATGATGCCGGTTTCGGAGCTGCGGTAGATACGCCATATGTCTTCATCTATGCCGGCATCAAAGTGTTCTTCAACGATTGTGTAGGCGTGTGCGAGAGGAGTTAGACCAACACATAGGATGCCAAGAATTCCAAAAAATAAGCAGCGCCCCACTTTTCGCAAAGCGACTCCTCCCTTCAGACCAGGTAGCGAAAGCCAAATTCGCAAGTAAGAGAATGTTGCGCCCTCCACTCCATTCCTATTGTCGGTATAAAAACCCACAGTTGTTGAGAGAAGTTCGGCATACTTAAGTGATAACCTTCAACCCTCCATTTGAACCCTCGAATCCGCCTGTACACTTCTTCAACGCTTCGAGCGACACAAATCGCACATCACATTTCAAATTAGAATCCACATCGTTTGTCACAATTTCGTCATAAATTTTCGTTACACTGCGGTAAACGATGTTTACAATAGACGTTTTGTCACCATTTGCTGTAGTCATTTCTTTTTAGTCCAATGCTCTTCAAAGGGGGGATGTCTCGGGATTTAAACAAAGCGGCTAGCACACTGTACCCTTGGCGTTGCCAATCTTGCACATCATTCAAGGAGGATTGTCATGAGATCGAGAAAAGGCCTGATAGCAATTGTGTTAACCACACTGTTGCTTGCGGTTTTCAGCTTCGCGGCCTTTGCGCAGCGGGCGCCTCTCGAAAGGATGGAAGTCGGCAACATCGTCATCGAGCCAATCATCACGCAAAACGACAGCCCGCTTCGTGAGCCGATCGCCCTCGACTTCGCTGTCGACGGCACGATCTTCTTCATCGAACGTCAAGGCTACGTCAACCAGCTCA
>CALKAQ010000064.1 GCA_937983075.1 uncultured bacterium
TGTTCCCTTGGGGTGAAGTGGTAGTATGGCACATCGCTTTTCAAATACTCCTGTCACTACTGCTCATGGTGCTTGGTGGCGTTTTGTATGAACGGCGGCGGGACCCCGCCAAACGATCAGCGACAAGCGTTGCCGCACTCGCGTTATTGCTGGTGGGTTGCGGCTTTGCCGGGGTAAAGTACGAGCGCTTCTGGCATGGCGTTGATGTCGTCTTTGGGCAGCAGCTCGAATACGATACGAAGCCTGCAACGCCCATGATTCAGTTGCCGAATGGGGATTGGGTGCGGCAAGAGCGGATCGTGCCGTTCAAAGTGGCCGGCTACGATTTGACCGTTGAGTGGCTGCCGGGACCGACGTTAGATATTACCGCGGTGTTGACGGTGGATGGCGATGGGAGATTCGATCGCTGGCCTTTTACATTGCATCACCAATGGGAGATCAAGCACGTTGGCGGTGAGGGTGTCCTAGGCTGGCAGCGGGACGGGAACATGGTTTGGCTGGAATTAGCACCGGGCATGGTGCCGTCGCAAGTGACATTTGAGTATTCGGGTCAGCCGTTCTTGTGGGATAAACAAATTGGTGTTATCAATCCCATGCATTTTATTAGCGATCAAGGCGGCTATCTTTCGCCCCTGATGGCATGGTATCCGCTGCCGGGAGAACGCAGGCTTGTTATCGCTGTCTTAAGTGGCCGCTATTGGACTCGGCCTGCGGATGAGCCGCTCCTGCCCGGTCCTGTGCCGATGCAGCTGACCTGGTACGGACCTGCGGAGCTCAACGTCGTCAGCAATTTGGATAGTGCTGGGGCACTGGCTGATGCCGGCGGTGAAAAGGCCGTGTTGCGCGGGCAAAGCGATGGTGTTTCGCTGTTCATCGGATCGCTCGATACCTTGCAAAGCGGCGATTTCACTTTGCTTGGTGCCCCATCGATACTCGACGGAAGTGAAGCGCTTGCCGCTGCTTACCGTGAGCTGATGATGTTTTATGATGATTTGATGGGGAGGCCGATTCCACGGCGACCGATTGTCGCTGTTCCGAGCTGGCTCAAGCGATTTTATGTGACGTACCATACGGTGCCGGTGAATGGCCGTGGTCACTCTCGCCAGATCGAATCGTTGCCGCTTCTAGGCGAAAATCCGGCCGTGAGTGAGACTGGAATATCAAACGCTGCTGCGGCTGCGAAGCGTTGGCTGCAGACTAAGCAACCGACGGATCTGTTGGAAGCAACTGAATCGATCCATTATGGTGTGTTGCAGACCATTTGGGGACGTCCTTATACGCATTTGACATTCTTGACTGATCCGGTCAGCAAAGGGTTGGCCGAATACACGCTGCTGCGTTGGGTGGAATATGTGGGAGGATTCGGCGATAAGGCGAGCTTGCGTGAAAGGGCCGCATCGTATTTCGAGAATTTAGGACCATTGCGAAGCGAATCCGAGGAAATTGCGGATCGAGTGCTGAAGCAATTGCTCCAACTTGAGGAGTCGGCGGGGGCGGAGGCCGTTACTCGCTTGTTGGGGGCTGTTTACGACCACCTGGAAACCGCCCCACTCGACTTGGCAGGGTTTGAAACGTTGTTGCAGCAAGCGAGAGAAGGTGTGTTGCCATGATGGCACGCATGCGGCACACGCTCCACCTCTGTTTCAAACCCCATTATTGGGTTGCC
>CALKAQ010000065.1 GCA_937983075.1 uncultured bacterium
CAAGCTGACGACCAAGAAGCCGACGCCCTGGCCCAACTGCTCGAGCTGTCGCCCGAAGTACGCAACGATCTCACCAAAGCGCCCGACCGCCGCCCCGCCGGGCCCTGGCCGCCCACCGATCCGTTCATCTACCGCTTATACGAAGTTGTCATGCTGTACGGCCCGGTGTTGAAAGACGTCTGCCACGAAATGTTCGGCGACGGCATCATGAGCGCCATCGACATGAGCCTCGACATTCAAAAGATCCAAGGCGAAGCAGGCGACGAACGGATGGTATTGTCCCTCAACGGCAAATGGCTCCGCTACAAGAAGTTCTAAATGTGAATGCCACGGCAAAAGGTGAAAGCTTCCCAGAAAACGCATAGGAATAATTCGTCTACCATGGACCCAGGAGAGATCGCCTACATGCCTGCCAAGCTCACGCTCGAAGAAATCCTCGAAATCGGCCTCAGCTATACCCGGTGCAAAACGCTGCTCAGCGCCGTGGAACTCGGCGTCTTCACCGAGCTCGCCAAGCAGCCCCTGGAATACGAAGCGTTGCGGCAGCGCCTCGGACTCCATCCCCGCGGCGCACGCGACTTCTTCGACGCCCTCGTTGCCATGGGCTTGCTGGAACGCGACGGCGACAAATACCGCAACACCGACGTAACCGATCTCTACCTCGACAGAGCCAAGCCCACCTATGCCGGCGGCATGCTGGAAATGGCCAACGACCGTCTGTACCATTCGTGGGGCCGCCTGACCGAAGCTCTGAAAACCGGACGGCCCCAAAGCGAAATCAAAGAAACCGGCGGCGACTTTTTCCAAACCATCTACCAAGACCCCGACCGCCTGCGCCAATTCCTCAAAGCCATGACGGCAAGCGGCCACGAAACCGCCAAAAGTTTGGCCAGACAGTTTCCGTGGAAGCGGTACCGAACCTTGGTCGACATCGGCACCGCCGAAGGCGACCTTCCCGTGCAGGTTGCCCGAGTCCATCCACACATCACCGGCGGCGGCTTTGACCTCCCCGTCGTACAGCCGATCTTCGAAGAATACGTCAGAAAATTCAACCTGCAAGAGCGCCTGAAATTCTACCCCGGCGACTTCTTCACCGATCCGCTGCCCCCAGCCGACGTCATCTGCATGGGTCGCATTTTGCACGACTGGGATTTGGAGCAAAAGAGGTTTCTGCTCCGCAAAGCGTACGACGCCTTGCCGTCCGGAGGCGCGGTCATCATCATCGAGACCATCATCGACGACGAACGGCGCACCCACGTCTCAGGCTTGCTCAACAGCCTGAACATGCTGCTCGAAACCGAAGGCGGCTTCGACTACACCAGCGCTGAATGCATGAGCTGGATGCACGACGTCGGCTTTACCGACACCTACATCGAGCCTTTGGCAAGCCACCGCTCCATGGTGGTCGGGTTGAAGCCGTAGAGGCGTGTCGGCTAAAACGAATCGCTCAGTGATTCACACAGCATGGTGCTTCACTGAGCGATTCCAGACCAACATCATGACAAGCCCTACTCGTCGCTCGCCTCAAGCCGTGAAATAAGCCAGGACCTATCCACCTTCTCAACCGTCCACACGTAACTCAATTCATTTATGTCCCTGAAGCCGAACTGGGTTGCGTCGACCTCGAACTTCACTACAACTTGTGCCGTGTTCCCGTTCTGAACGATGTGTTTGTCGGTGACCCTGACCTCGTGAACATCCATCAATGCAAAACCAATGTCCAGCACGATCCTAAGCTCGGGCCTGGTCAACGTCTGGCTCGTGCCATTCTCAACAATGGTCGTAGGGTCCGTAAAAAGGTTTGCCAGGCGCACGCTGTCTTCTTTTTCATAAGCGTCAGCCCACGCATCGATGAGGGCATGGATTCCGGCTCCGCTGTTCGCTCCGGGTCCACCGAATCCGCTCGTGCATCCGGCTGCAAGCACCATCGCCGCCAACGCGATGACGGCAATCACCCGACTTTTCATGTACCCCAACCCCTTCCCACCTTGGTAATCGTTTCAGCAAACGTTGGGAATTTCCACCAGACCAGGCTTACTCAGGCAAATTGCACGTTCTCGGGCGCTCGCCCTGCTCCACCCCTGTCCTACTCCGCGGGAATGAAGACAGTGCCTCCGGGTTCAATGACAAAGTAGCCTTGGGAGCTCCTCGTATAGGTGCCGTCCGGAGCTACATCTTCCACTTGCAGGAGCCCGATGGTGCGGCTGGCCGGAGTGCCGTCCGTGCCGGCAAACGTGATCGTGCCGGTGACGCCCGGATAGTCTGTCGTCGATGCGAGTACGTCACGCACTGCCAGCCGGAACCAAGTGATGTCGTGCAGCGAATACCCGGCTGCCAACACTTGTTCAATCGCTTGCAGCAGAACGCCGTAGGCATCACTGCCTGCGAGTGTACTTCCGCCAAACCCCGTGCTGTTCGGGTAAAGCTCCATGTATGCCGCTTCGATCACCCCAGCCCGTTCGAGTGCATCGGGCTCGAGCTGCATCAAGTTGGGAAAGCCCGTGAACAAAACGCCTTCAAACGCCGCGCCGGCCAACTCAACGCAATTGGGTGCATCGAGCGCATCGCCGCCTAACCACGGCTGGTCGAATCCTGCCGCTCGGGATTGCTGAACGAGCGGTCCGGCGAAAGGACAAAACGCCGATGTAAACAAAAGATCCGGCTCAAAACTGCGTGCGGCGTTGAGTTGGGCGGTGAAATCGCCGTCAGCCTGATCAATCGACTGCACCAAAACCGAGCCGCTAAGGCGTTCGAACTGCTCGGCAAAAATGCGGGCCAGTCCGACCGAATAATCGTCGTCGGCCTGACGGAACGCCACGACTTTGCGTGCACCGAGAACTTCGTAAGCGTAGCTCGCCGCAGCTTGCCCCTGATAATCATCGGTAAAAGGAATGCGGAAAATGAAATGGCCCACCTGCGTGACAATGGGATTGGTTGCTCCCGTGCTAATCATGGGCACGCCTTCATTCTGCAAAATCAGGGCAGCGGCCAAGCTCATCGACGACGAATAGCCACCGAGCACTCCCGCCACACCTTGCTGCGCCAATTCAACGGCGCATTGTGCGGATGCTTCACGCAAGGTCTGGTTGTCGCACACGACCAATTCGATTGGATATGTAACGCCGTTGACCTCGATGGACGGCTGCAAATGGTGCGCAGCCACAATACCTCGGTACTGCTCCGCCCCGTGCTCTCCCGAGTAGCCAGTCAATTCCATGTTGACGCCGATGCGAATGGTCTGCTGAGCCGAAGCAGCAACCGACCAAAGCAGCACCAACAAAGCGACAAAGCAGGCTGAAAACTTTTTCAATACTATCCCTTCCTTGAGTCGCATTTGGGGCCTTCCCTGGAACCCCATTTCTGTTTTTTGTCAAAGGTCACGATTCTTTGTTTTATCGCCGCATACCTGCGCCGAAAAATTCCGATAACGGCAAGTAGAACCATAACTGGTCACTCACGAATTGACGCCTCTCATTGTCTACACAGCGGACGCAACCTGAATGCCGGCGAACTTGAATGACCATCAAGCCGATGGTGCTGAACGCCCCGGCCCCGGTACTGCTCGGATCGTGTTTTTCAGAGCAGCCGGTCCACATGCGGATGGTCTCCTGAGGTGAATCATCAAAAAAA